>DATESZ010000245.1:0-3641 GCA_035283845.1 Syntrophales bacterium
GAAAAGTATGGCCGAGTCCAGCAAAAAGTGCATAAAATGTAAAAAAAGTTTTAAGGGGCTGGTCATGGGGCATTGATCCATCTCTGCGGCTTAACGACACCTAGCGAGACGGCAATATTCATGCCGAACAGTATTGGGACATCCCAATACTGATGAACTCGTAAAAAGTCGCTTTTCCCTCCCCCGGTGGGAGGGAATAAAAGGGAGGGGGAAATAACATTCAGGAATACGGTCACTTATCACCCCCACCCTAACCCTCCCCCGTCAAGGGGGAGGAGATTTCGGACTTTTTACGAGATCATCAATACTGTTCGGCGCCTTATTTGCTATGGTTGTTTGGGATAATATGAGAAGGCGCGAGAAAAAGCAATAGCAATGGTTTTGTGAGTTAGGAAGGATGTCAAAGAGGCGGAGTTTTCTTTTTGGGACCGTGTTTTTTCTGTTCTTCTGAAGTATTCATAGGGAACAGAGCCTCCGACGAAAATCCTTGACCAGGGGATAGACATAAATATCTTTGACAGGCGCCTGGATGTCATGATTGCAGTCGTTGCGGGTGCGGCCTTTGGTTTGACCGGTGAGAATCCAGTTTGCCGCCTGGTAACAGATACCCCGGAACAAGGATCGGTCGACAAAGGTCTCCAGCAAATAGATCGGATGTCCGTACTTTTCCTGCCAGTCGTCGCTGATGCGGCGGACAATCCGGGAGAGGATGTGACTGGCCAAATGAGAAACCCGTACCCAGGGTAGGATAAGAAAGCGCATGTTGTTCGTCAGATACCGCAAGGCGTTTTCCCGCGTCTCCCGCCTCCAGCCGATGAAGGCATCTCTGGGCTCTGTCTTCCAGGCAGCAGAGCCGAACAGGAGACAGGACAGGGGGCGGCCTCGGTTATCTCGAATCAGGTATTTGATGTTTTCTCCTATGGCGCCGCGGTAACCCAGGTAATGATATTGGGATAGCAGGCAGTTGAAGAGGGCATACTCTTCCGACCGCCGCTTTATCGTCGTACACTGAAGAGGGAGCAATGCCTTGAGAACGGCAGTGATCGGTTCCCTTTGGTGGGGAATCGGTTCTTCTCGATATGGATATGACTTATAGCTGTGGCTTGTTCCATGACCCACACCATAACAAAAGATAATGTGTGAGTCCAGAAAAAAATGAAGGAAGGAAAATATTTTTCACATGTTCAGCCTAAATTTATACAAAGCGCTTTCCGCCGGTGGCAACCCCGAATTTGGCACAATTCTGAAAGTTATTAAAGCCCTTGGCCTAAAGCTCCACGCACAGTCCGGATGATGCCGATCAGTATCAATCGATCTTCCGCAGGGTGCGAGGCATGAATTTCCACCCGGTTTTCGTAGCCTGCGGAATCTGGAAATACGTCCTCTTCAATGAGTTTGTAAGGCAGCGCTACGTTGCGGCGAACGGTTTTGGGTGGGGTTTCTGATTTCACGTTATCAATCATACAATCAAACAGCCAGCACGGATTCCTGATATTGGAAAACGGAAGCATCAACTGTGAGCAACAGCATCCCTTCCGTACGGGCCTGGGCCAGCAGCAAACGGTCGAAAGGGTCTTTATGAAGCAACGGCAAGGTCTCTACCCCAAAGGCATGCTCCGCGGTTACAGGCAGTTCGATGTATCCATGCACGATAAGCATCTTTCTCAAGCGGCGCGGATCCACCTTGAAATCCTCCCGTCCCATTCCCCGTTTGATCACAATCTCCCAGATACTGGCCGCACTGAAAAACAAAATGTTCTCGGGCGTTGTCAAAAGTTTACGGGCTGATTCGGAGAGCTTTTCCGGCTGCCCTGCAGCCCAAAGGACAATATGCGTATCCAGCAGCAGTTTCAAGAGGACTTTCCTTCAAAAAGTTGAATCATCTCAGTTGCCGCAAGAGAATCAAAATCGTCCGGGACCGAAATCTCACCCGACATGAACCCCAGCTTTTCGGCCCCTTTTAACTCCCCATCGGACAAAGGTATAACCTTGACCATCGGCTTTCCTGCCTTGGCAATGATAAAAACATTTCCTTTTGCGGCCTCATCGACCAGGCGTGAAAGGTGCGTCTTCGCTTCGTGGATATTGATGGTTTGCATGGTACACCTCGTTAGGTTTGGTTCCGTGGACTTAGTTTAAGTGCATAATCAGGGCTTGTCAAGAAAAATTGGAACGACTTTACTTACCCTCCCGCGACGGACCCAAAGTGCCTGTTTGATCTCACCGATTCAGATCGGCCACCCCGTCGTGACGGCCTTGACCACCTGCACATGAACCGTGGCCAGCGTCTGCTTTCGATACGATTCGTAAAGCTTAAAATAGGAAAAAAGAGATACCAGACGAAGCTCTCAGGAAGAAATAGGGACGCTGTCCCTCGTATATTACGGTTATAATGATCATGCCTGATTCTATTCGCCGACATTGCGCTATCTTCTCAACGTTTAAATAAAAACTGCCGCACTGTACCGGCAGACTCTTGATGCACGGGACGCCGCGAATATCAGCTCCCGGCACAATTTCCTCCGATAATCCCGCGAGTTCAGTCTCTGAATAGGATCGGAAGATGAGAAGGAGCAATCATCTGACATCGAAGATATTCAAGACGTACAGAACCAGGAACATAAATACCATCCCTGTACTGACATCCTTGATCACCTTATTTTTGATGGTCTGATCCTGGCAGGGAAAGGGGCTGTGGGAAAGGGTACAATCAGCCGGCCGATGGTTCGGGAAAGGGGGTCTTCATTAAAGTCCAGAATTCTCTTGGAGTTATAATCGTAGCGCTTTTGTACTTGACCAAATCTAATAAATCTTTGTCTCCAGTTATGATATATTCTGCCAATGAGCGTTGCGCCAGCCCCAATATATGGACATCATTTTTATCTCTGCAGAGCGATGTTTCTAACTTATCGATTTCTGAGACGAAACAGTTTTCTCTCAAATATGATACGATTGATTCGCATTGCGGCAGGGGAAGCTTGATTTTACCGTTCAAATTCATTAGCACTTCTCTGAGTATCTCCTCACTCAATACAGTTTCACAACGGTCAAGGCACAACTCAAACACTGCTTGGCAAAGCCCGCGACTTGCAAAAGCTGCAATGATCACGTTTGTATCGAGAATTATTTTCACGAAATCATGCCAAAGATATCTTCATCAGATAATATGCCCTGAGCTTCTGCAAACGGTAGCACCATATTTCTTAATCTTCTAAAGCGGTAAACAGCCAAATACCGTTTTAAGGAGTCGCGCACGATATCGCTTACCGGTTTGTTCTCGTTTCTGCTTAATTCCTGCAGCCCTTCTCTCATTTCATCCGGTATACGTATGGTAAGGGTTTGATTCATAAATCACCTCCATTTGTAATACAACGTAGCACGAGCAGACATCAATGTCAACAACAATCCGAAACAGTCAGCAATTCTCAGTTAATCAGCAAACAATCGATAGGGACTTTCCCACTCCCCATTTCTACTTCCATATAATGCCGAGGATGATCCCCAAAATCAACCAGAGGGGAATGGAGATTATCAATGCCCAGAAAATGCCGGTCATCTTCTTCAAGGCTTTCTTCGCCTTTTTGGCGTCAACAATCCGATCTACTTTGATGCGGATATCTTCCATGTGAAAGGGCTTGTTC
>DATESZ010000246.1:0-7814 GCA_035283845.1 Syntrophales bacterium
GTTGCACCTCTCATGCATCAAACTGCTCATCTCAATCGCTTGAGCATAGGTGGGTTGATCCAGCGATTGATATGCCGCCTGCTTGCAATAGTCCATGGTGACCGGGTCCCACTGGGCCATAAAGTTCGCTATCTCAAAGGCTGTCTCTTCAAGCTTATCGTGGGGGACGACCCTTGTTACCAGGCCCGCCCTTTCTGCCTTTTCGGCGTCCCAATTAAGCCCTGTCAAGGTTAAATCAAGGGCATATTTAATAGGAATAGACTTTACCAGGACGCCAATCACCAGTCGAGGAGTGAACCCCCGCATCACCTCAGGCAGGCCAAACTTTGCCTTATCCGAGGAGATGATAATATCAAATGAGAGAAGAAAGGAAATGGCTGCGCCGAGACAGTACCCATTTACTGCAGCAATAACAGGTTTGGGATATTTCCTTATGGTCTCATAAAGATCCACTACGATAGGGTGAGGGTCAACAGTTACCCGGGCAGCTTGTCCTCCATCCTTCATCATCAAATCTCTGAGCCAATTTACATCCATGCCGCCAGAAAAAGAATCTCCAACACCTGTTGTGATAATTACCCGAATCTCCTCTCTTTTCCTATATTCCTCAAATGCAGATAGTAAGTCTTCCACTAATTGGGCGCTTAAGGCATTCTTTTTCTCCGGACGATTGAGTGTAAATTTGACAACCTTATCCCGTTCCTCCGTAATGACTAAACTGTCCTTTTTACTCATGATCTCCTCCTCATATTACTTTGACTTCAAATGTCTCACATCAAAATGATTCGAGCGTCCGCAGCTTTAACCCCTTTCTTGCCAACGAAAAGAGGATTGATATCCATGGATTTTATCATTTTCACTTGTTCAACCATTGATGATACCTTTACAAGAGTATCCATGAGCGCCTCGATTTCGGAAGTTTCCCTTCCCCTTACGCCTCTCAATATCTCATACCCCTTGATGTCGTGGATCATTTCCTCCGCATCGCTCAAATTGATGGGAATGATCCGGAATGAGACATCCTTAAGAACTTCTACGTATATTCCCCCGAGTCCAAACATAATCGTTGGCCCGAACGTTTCGTCATAAGTGGTCCCCACGATGGTCTCTAAGCCTTCCTTGACCATTTCTTGAACCAGAATCCCGTCGATCTTTAAGCCAGGTTCGTATCTATTTGCGTTTTTCAATATCTCGTTGAATGCCCGTGTCACTTCCTGAGCGCTTCGTAAATTGATCCTCACACCTTGTGCTTCAGTCTTGTGTAAAATATGAGGAGACACTACCTTCATCACCACCGGGAATCCCATACCCTTAGCCGCCTTTACCGCTTCCTCAGGGGAGGTTGCGAGGATTTCTTTAGTTGCAGGGATTCCAAAGGATGAAAGGATCATCTTAGACTCATATTCTGTCAATGCGTTACGTCCCTTGGACTTTATATTTTCTATTATGCTGAGAACTGGTTCCCTATTTATCATCTGTGCTCGACACCTCTTTTTTTCTTACGCTTTTTAGCTCATGCAATCCCAGGAGGACTTTCTCGGCCGTTATGGGCAGGTCCTTGATCCGGACCCCCACGGCATTGTAAATGGCGTTGCCGATGGCCGGGGCTACACAGACGGCGCTGGACTCCCCGACGCTCTTGGCCCCATACGGGCCGACAGGGTCCGGCTGCTCTATCAGCAACAACTCAATCTCCGGCAAGTCTGCGGTGCAGGGGAGCCGATAGGAGGCGAAGCTGTTCGTCAGCGTGGCGCCGTTCCTCTTGTCCACAAAGAAGTCTTCAAACAAGGCATAACCGAGACCCTGCATGGCGCCGCTATCGAGCTGTCCCTCCACGTTCAGCGGGTTTATTGATCGGCCGATATCGTGGGCTAACAGCATTCGCAATACCTTCACTTCCCCTGTCTCGGTATCTACCTCTACTTCGGCGAAACCTGCCTGGCCAGGCGGCGAAACCGCTTTGGATTCCCAGTCGCACTCACCGGTGATTTGGCCGCACTGCTGCTGGAAGTTGTAGATAGCGTTTTTGGCCACGTCCGCTACAGAGATGCTCTTTCCCGGGTTCCCTTTAACATACACCTTCCTGTCCCTTACCTCCAGGTCCTCGCCAGACGCCTCCAGCATGCGCGCCGCCCGCTCTATAAGCCTCGCCTTGGCCTGAGAAGCTGCTCCCAGAACGGCATTGCCGGTGACAAAGGTGGTCCTGCTGGCATGGGAACCGATATCAAAACGAGTAACATCGGTATCCCCGAAGATTACCCGTACATCCTCGGCCCGTACACCCAGAGTCTCGGCTGCGATCTGGGCCAGTACGATCAGGGTTCCCTGGCCCATCTCCGCGGGGCTCACAATCAGGTTGACCGAGCCATCCTCATTGAGCTTGATGACCGCATTGCCGTGTTCGAGGACAAACGGCGCAGCACCGCTGCTGTGGGTCATGGTAGCCATGCCCACGCCCCTGCGCTTGGTCCCCTCCACTTTTTGGTGCCTCTTTTCTTTCCAGCCGATCTTCTCTGCACCGGCCCTGAGACAACTGTCCAGGGCGATGCTTTGGATGGGAAGCAGCATGTTGCTGACCTCCCCGGCTTTCTTGAAGTTCTTCATGCGGACGTCTAAAGGGTCCATCCCCAGCTTCTCGGAGGCCACATCCATCAATTGCTCCAGGGCCCACATGGCCTCAGGGTTGCCATAGCCTCTCATCCCGCCCGTAGGAGGCGTATTGGTGCACACCACCGTCATCTGCCCTGCTGTGTTCGGAGATCGGTAATGCCCCAGTCCCATGGCCATACAGACCGCCGTGGCCATGCCGGTCTGGCCAAAGTATGCCCCGGAGTCGGCCAGGAGCTTCATTTGTATAGCCGTAATGGTCCCGTCCTTCTTGAACCCCAATTTGAAGTCCATCCTGTATGGCGTGCGACTGCCGTGGTTTACAAAGTCTTCATACCTGTCGTACTCAAGCTTCACCGGCCTCCGCGCCTTCCTGGCGAGGGCAACACAGATGGGCTCGGCGTTGAAGGTCAGTCTGCCGCCGAAACCTCCGCCGGTGTAAGGAGTAATCCAGCGAACCATATTTTCCGGCATATCGAAGAGCCAGGCAATCTTACGGCGTGCCAGGTACATAAGCTGTGCCGGGGACCAGACGGTCAATCTGCCTGACGCATCGAAATTGGCTATGCAGGCATCCAGCTCCATCTGTGCATGCTTTTGCCTTGAACAGTAGAATGTGTCCTCTACTACCAAGTCTGCTTCCGCAAAGCCCTTCTCAATATCCCCATTGGAGAGCGGAAAGGGTACGTGCGGCCAGCAGAGGTTGCCCTGGGCGTAGTCGTGTATCTGCGGCGCCCCAGGCTTCATTGCCTCCTCGACAGTGAAGACGGCGCGAAGCACCTCATAATCGACCCTGATCAGCCCCAGCGCCTTCTCCGCCGTAAGCTCATCCACAGCCGCTACCGCGGCTACAGCATCCCCGATGAACCTCACCTTGTCATCGAAGACGACCTGATCCTGGATTTCACCATTCCCGTCCGGATCAGCCATTGCCATATTCCAGAAGGCGGAGTTGAAAGGCTTTCTGGGCATATCCTTGGAGGTGATGACTGCCGTTACCCCAGGCAGCTTTTCCGCCTCAGAGGTATCCAGCCCCAGAACCCTGGCATGGGCATGAGGGCTCCGCAGCACCTTCCCCGCCAGCGTCCCCTGCAATTTGATGTCCCCCACATACCTGGTCGAGCCAGTGACCTTCTCCGCCCCATCCGGTCGGGTAAGCCTCTTCCCCACTACCAGCAACTCCTCAGCCATTCCGCCTGCCTCCTTTTCCTATATCGTCGGCATATCTTCGGCTGCAGCCATCACAGCCTGGATTATCTTCACGTACCCCGTACATCGACAGAGGTTGCCTTCCAGTCCCTTCTTGACCTCTTCCACGGTTGGATCGGGATTCTCATCCAGGAGAGCCTTGGCCGTAAGGATCATCCCCGGGGTGCAGAAGCCGCACTGCACTGCTCCATAATCGATGAAGGCCTTCTGAAGGGGGTGGAGCCCGTCCCCAGCCGCTAAGCCCTCTATTGTGGTTATCTGCTTATCCTTGACTGTTACGGCCAAGGTCAGGCAGGAAAGGGTAGGATTGCCATTGATGAGGACAGTGCAGCATCCACACTCTCCCGTGCCGCAGCCGAACTTGGTCCCCGTCAGGTCCAACTGGTCCCTTAAAACCTCCAAGAGTGTCTTTTGGGGCTCCAGGATCACCTCATGGGCCATGCCGTTTACGTTGAACGTAGCGATTTCCTTCTTCATTCTGTCTTTCTCCTGCTATCCTCCGGCCCTCTCCAGTGCCTTCTCCAGTGCCTTTTTTACAAGGAGTTTGGTCATCTCCTTCCTGTACTCAACGGTAGAGCGGATATCACTAATGGGGCTTATGTCCCCACAAGCAGCCTCAGCCGCCGCCGCTATCCTCTCCCCCGCCACCTTCCGCCCTCTTAACGCCTCCTCCGCCTTCCTGGCCCGGACAGGCCGTGGCGCCACCGCTCCCAGGGCAATGCGCACCTCCCGGCATACCCCATCAACCACTCTCATCATAACCGCCACATTGAGCTTGGCCACATCGGTGGGCGTCCTGGCCAGCCTCATAAAGGCTCCCCCGCTGCCTGATCCCGGAGCAGGGACGGACACCTGGGTGACCAATTCCCCAGGGCCAAGGGCGGTCTGGTTTACCCCAAGAAAGAAGTCCTCCAAGGGAAGGGTCCTGTATCCACTTGTCCCTTCCATCCTAACCTGCCCTCCCATGGCGATGAGAGGCGGGGCCACATCCGATGCCGGAGAGGCCACACAGAGGTTGCCGACTACAGTAGCCATAGACTTAACCTGAAGGGACGGGATGTGAGCGATGCCCTCATAAAGGGCAAGGTAATCACTCTTGATCGATAGGAAGGCCTCCGCCGCCCTAAGGGTAACCATGGCGCCAATGCCAAGGCCCCTAACCCCATCCCCCTGGATAAGGCCTATCCCTGGCAAAGCCCGGATGCTTACCACACACTCCGGGGTTACCACCCGACGTCTCATATCGTTTATCAGGCTTACGCCTCCGGCCAGTACCCGGGCTTTGCCGCCCCATGTGGATAGGACGCCGGCAGCCTCCTCAACACTTCCCGCTTCAACATATTCGAATGGTTTCAACGCTCGGGACATTTATTCTCCGCCTCCTATAATTGATATTTGTCCTTCACATAGGCCATCGCCTCATCTATTGCCTTTGCCGTTGTGTCCAAGTCTTCCTCAGTGTGTCTGTAAGAAATATATCCATGATGATGTGGATGCAAAAAGATGCCTCTACGGATAAGCTGAGTGTAAAAATCATTGCGTCTGTCTCGATAGGTATCAGCTTCATCCTTCTTGAAGGTTATATAAAACATTGGCGCAACACCGGTTAACTCGGCTCCAGCGTCATATTTGTTAATGATGCTCTGAATTTTTTTCTTTAAACGGCCGCCTTTTTCCCATATGTTTTCGAGGACGTTGTCTCGTTCTAAAATTTCAATGGTTTTTAGAGCGGCAATATAACCGTCACTGTTCGGGAAGAAAGTGGAAGATATAAAAAGTTTATGCGCTGCAGCCATCATCACTTCAGCTCTTCCTGTAACAACACTTATTGCATATCCGTTGGCCATTCCTTTTCCAAGGACCGCCAGGTCGGGGGTGACTCCATAAAGTTCTTGAGCTCCACCTAAAGCGAGCCTGAATCCGGTACGGACCTCATCAAAGACTAAAACCGCGCCATACCTGAAGGCAAGCTCTCTTACGCCTTTAAGGAACCCGGGTTTAGGTTCTTCCATCTTTTGATGGTTGGGATGTCCGAACGGAGTCATAATTATGGCGGCTGTCTGATCGCCATATCTTGCCATCAAGTCCTCAAGCTGATCGAGATTGTTGTAGCGGAATTCGTATACATCTTCGTAGAGCTTTTCAGGAATGCCCCCTTTCATCTCCACGCACCAGTCATGCCAGCCGTGATAGCCACAGCGCATAACCTTGATCCGGTTTGTGTAAGCCCTTGCAATACGGATGCTCGCTGTAGTGGCATCTGAGCCGGTCTTTAAAAAAATACTCTTTTCTGAACAGGGGACGAGTTCGCTGAGTTTTTTCGCGAGCTGATTCTGATACCTCTGTGTGAGCGTGAAGCAAAAGCCTTTGTCTCTTATTTGCCTTATAACAGCTTCATCGACTTCTTCTTCTCTGTAGCCCAGGATAATTGGCCCATACCCGCAGAGGAAGTCAATATATTCATTTCCATCAACGTCGGTTAATCTGCTGCCCTTGCCGGATTCAAGAAAGATCGGATATTCTCCTTCGATAAAATCACTGGGTTTTCTGGCGCCCAGAACTCCGCCGGGAATTAATTCTTTTCCCTCTTCAAAAAGTTCGAGACTTCTCGTTATGTTTAGTTTATCAATGTTTTTCACGGGATTTTCCTTTCACCATACCTGATCCAGGCTAAATTGCCAGCAAAGATGTTATCGTTTCCGTTTGGTGTATTCTGGCGCCTCTTTGCAGCAATGCCTTCAGAAATTTTTGCGGATCGATGCAGCCTTCCGGGGCTACCACTCCCTTCACCTTAACATCGCCTGCATCCAGCATGAGAGCGGCGATAGAGGCGGGAATTCCTGTCCCCGGCGCCATCCGGCCAACCATGTCGGCCGTGTATGTCACCTGTTTTCCATTTCTCTCCCCCTTTACGATCACTTTCAAGGCTGAAGATTGGGGGCCTCTGTCTCTATTATGGGGAATTGCATCCCAAAGCCGCAACGTCAGATCGTAGGGAGTTACTTTTGTCCCTTTGACCTCTACCGGCGTCTTACCGAGAAAGCCTGTCTCTTTCTGCTCTTTAATAAGCTGGTCCACCCATGACGGTATTAGCGCGCCTTTGACAACCACCCTTTTCACCCCTTTTATATAGCGGGGAATTGTAAGTGGCTGAGGATGACCCACATAGCGAACCTGACAGGCGCCCAGAGGTTCCAGGAATTCAGCCGTCTCCACACCGGCGCCGCCGTCCACATATTCCAGCTTACCATCCAGGTACTGGGGGATTTTACCTATCGTCATATGGAGGCTATGATCCCAGGCTGCACCCGCGAGTTCGGCGATGCTTACTGCCCAGAATAAGGCTATATCGTTAACACGATCGAGTTTATTTGCGAACCACGTTACAATGATGTTGTTTGTTCCCGGGTCCGATCCCATACCCGTCAAAACCGTTATACCCGCTTCTTTGGCGGCGTTATCAATATCGGAAGCAAAAAGAATCTCAGCCGCTTCATAGTCGTCGCAAATATCTATGTAATTGACCTTCGCTTCCACTGCTGCCCTGGCTACTGCTACCGCCGTCTTATAAAATGGTCCCGCGCAGTTGATTACCGCGTCGGCATCCCTGATTGCGCTGACCATGCCGTTATGATCGTCTACATCTATTCTGATAAGCGACACCTTTTCACATGAGCGCAGCTTGTCCTGCAATCTACCCGGATCTACATTTCTGCCGCCGAGAATGACTTTCTCGATCTGCTCCTGTTTTATTAGGTCCCGGGCGACTCCCTGACCCATACCCCCCGTTCCGCCTACTACCAATACCCGCATTCTCACTCCCGCTTTTAGATTATTACTTGTTTATATCGAACTCTCCGTCGAGCAGTTCCGTAAGCACTCCATGAAGCTTATTGGGATGGTGTATGAAGGCATATCGGGTACCAAAGAGCTCTCTTGGTTTGTTATCGATTAGTTTGATATTTTTCTCTTTGAGCTCCTGCATTGCCTTGGAAAGA
>DATESZ010000247.1:0-4461 GCA_035283845.1 Syntrophales bacterium
ATCGAGAAGGGGGCCAAAATCCGTCATGGCGCCTATTCCCACAAAGATAAGCAGGGGGAACAATTCCGTCATAATGCCTGCGTCATATATAACTCTCAAAAATCCGTCCGGTTCCATGAGTCCCGCCGTAGGCACGTTGACGAGGATGCAGCCGAATCCTATGGGAACAAGCAATAATGGTTCGAATTCCTTTTGGACACCGAGATATAAAAGAACACAACCAATTGCTATCATTACCGGATTGGACCAGTGCATATGGATGAAGCCAGCCCCGAGTCCGGCAAAGGCGTTAAAAATTGCATCTAACATTGTTCATTCCTCCTTACGAATTGCTTGAGGATTCTTCTCGCTTTTTAAGGGAAATATCTTCTTGAGGGCGATCATGATGAGGCTCATAAGACCAAGCGTCAAGATTGTGCCACCCATTCCTGCAATCAGCATAGTAACGGCGAAGGTAAATTTGTCCACGGTTTAAGCTCCTTTCCGTTGCAAATAATAGTAGCTAAATAGTAGTTATATCGGCGACAGGATAGTGGTTTATGCCGTTTATTTCTCAAATGCAAGTAAAATCCCTTACAAGTGAAGTAGACTCCTCAGTTGGTTTTTGCCTGCGAGAATTCGCAAGATGAAAGCTCTTGACAGCAATGACCAACAACTGTTATTTAACCACATCTACAATGAATCCTGTTTTTCCATTTGTCTATTGCTCAGAGAGGAGCACGTCTATGAATGACTCGCCGGGTAATGTCCTGACCATAGAAGAACTGGCCATTTACCTGAAAATTTCCAAGTCCAGTCTTTACAAAATCGTTCGTGAAGGCAAAATCCCTTCCCAGAAAGTAGGTCGTCACTGGCGGTTTCGCAAAAAAGCAATAGACCGGTGGCTGGAAGAAACCCGACCCACAACGACATCCTCAGGGGAGGACGATTGATGGCGGAATCACTTGCAGAACAGATCCTTAGTAAAATCGGCGATATCTCTGGGCTTTATCATCGCCTTATGATTGTCGCTGCCCCGTCCGGCGCCGGAAAAACAAGGACACTCCAAGAGGTTCACCAGCGGACAAGTGCACCGCTCATCAATGTGAACCTGGAGTTATCACGGCGCATGCTTGATCTCACCGAACGTCAACGGTCACTTCAGCTCCCGCGTCTCCTGGCAGAGATGATCGATGAGATCAAAGAAAACACGATTCTACTCGATAATATTGAAATCTTGTTTGACGTTGCTTTAAAACAGGACCCCCTCCGGCTTCTTCAGGGGCTTTCACGGAATAAAACGATTATAGCGAGTTGGAATGGCTCAATTGATAAAGATTATCTTACCTATGCTGTGCCTGGACACCCGGAATACAGGCGTTATTCGTCAAGCGATTTGTTGATTGCAACGCCGGCGGTCATGAAAGGATAAGTGTTATTAGAGCAGGGAAGAAAGGATGGACCCATGAAATACGGTGATTTAATCCAGTTTGAACCGATCGAGTCCGTTGTGCAATTGCGGAGCGCTAATTCTTCCGCCGCCGCCCGGCAGCTTGTCGAGACCTATGTCATCTCCGTAGAGATGGCTGAAAGGCTCATCGGTCTCGCTATCCCACAGCTTCAGTTTGACCAGCCCGCAGACAATAAAGGGCTGCTGGTTGTCGGAAATTACGGCACGGGAAAATCCCATCTTCTCTCTGTCATCTCTGCACTGGCGGAGGATCAAGAACTCGCCTCCCATCTGGGCGACCAATCCGTGGCCAAGGCAGCAAAACAGATTGCGGGGCGCTTCAAGGTCGTCCGGACCGAGATCGGCGCAACAACCATGTCCCTGCGCGATATTATCATCGCCGAATTGGAAGAGCATTTGGAAGCCATTGGCGTGACTTTTTCGTTCTCCTCCACGTCCAAAGTATCTGAGAACAAAAGCGCCTTCGAGGAAATGATGACGGCGTTCCACCAGAAGTTTCCTGATCACGGTCTGCTCCTGGTCGTGGATGAACTTCTCGATTTCCTCCGGACACGAAAAGATCAGGAGCTTATCCTGGATCTCAACTTCCTCAGGGAGATCGGCGAGGTCTGCAAGGACCTGCGTTTCCGATTCATCGCCGGCGTTCAGGAGGCGATCTTCGACAGCCCCCGGTTTTCTTTTGTGTCCGAAAGCATCCGCCGGGTGAAGGACCGCTTCGAGCAAATTCTCATCGCCCGCAATGATGTCAAATATGTGGTAGCCGAGCGCCTGCTCAAGAAGACCGGCGACCAGCAGGTGAAAATCCGGGAGCTTCTGACCCCTTTCGCCAGGTTCTACGGCTTCATGAATGAGCGTATGGACGAGTTTGTCCGCTTGTTTCCAGTACATCCTGATTATATTGATACCTTCGAGCGGGTCGCGGCAGTGGAAAAACGCGAGGCACTAAAGACCCTGTCCCTCGCCATGAAGAAACTGCTCAATCAGGACGTCCCGGACGACCGGCCGGGACTCATCGCTTACGATAGCTACTGGATAACCATTAAAGAAAACGCGGCGTTTCGCGCCATCCCGGAAATCAGGGAGGTCATCGAGTGCAGCGCAAAACTTGAGGGGCTGATCAACAGCAATTACCCGAAAGGCAAGAATAAGGACTTTGCCGGAAGAATTATCCATGGTCTGAGCCTGCACAGGCTGACCGTCGGCAGCATTGAAACGCCCGTTGGTTTGACATCGGAATCATTGAGGGATTCTCTGTGCCTCTTTGATCCGAACGTAGCAGATCTTGGCGGCGATCCTGCCGATGATCTGCGCGGAGAAATTGAATCGGCGATACGGGTGATCAGCCAGGCCGTCAATGGTCAATTTCTGTCAGCAACGGAGACGGACATCAAGGGAAGGCTGAGCGGGCAGTTCTATCTCGACGTTCATAAAACCGTGGATTACGACGCACAGGTTCGTAATCGCACCGAGAGTCTCGAACCCTCACAGCTCGATCGTTATTATTATGAAGCCCTGAAGCGGGTCATGGAATGTACTGATTACACCTATGTCACCGGCTACAAGATCTGGCAGCATGAGATCGAGTGGCTGGAACGGAAGGCGGCACGCCTTGGGTACCTCTTTTTCGGAGCGCCCAACGAGCGATCCACTGCGGTACCGCCTCGCGATTTTTATCTTTACTTCCTTCAACCTTTCGAGGCGCCGTCCTTCAAAGATGAGAAGAAACCGGACGAATTATTCCTTCACCTGAAAAATGCCGATGAAACATTCCACACGGCATTGCGAGGCTATGCGGCAGCCCTCGATCTCGCCTCCACGGCATCAGGCCATGCCAAAAACACCTATGAATCCAAAGCAACGAACTTTCTGCGGGACCTGGTCCAATGGCTTCAGAAGAACATGGCGACGGCCTTCTGTCACCTGTCAGGGACGGACAAAACCCCTCACCGAATGGGCACAGGGAAAATCGATCCGTGAGCTGTCCGGCATATCGTCCCATGAGAGGATCAATTTTCGCGATCTGGTGAATACCGTCGCCGGAATATGTCTCGACAGCCATTTCCGGGACCAGGCGCCGGATTACCCCTTCTTTTCGGTGCTCATCACAGGGGCAAACCGCGCCCAGGCGGCCCAGGACGCCTTGCGGGCGATAGCCGGACAGAACCGCACCAAGCAAGCGACATCGGTTATGGATGCCTTGGGACTCCTCGACGGGGAGCGGATTGATCCGTATCAGTCAAAATACGCCCGATATTTTCTCGACAATGCAAATAAGAAAGGTGCCGGCCAGGTTGTCAATCGGTCTGAACTGTTCCAGGAGGTTCTCGGGGTCGAGTATCTGGCGCCGCAAACGCTGCGACTGGAACCGGAATGGGCGGTCGTGGTGCTTGCCGCGCTGGTTTATGCCGGAGAGATTGTATTGGCCATTCCCGGTAAAAAGTTCGACGCCACCATCTTACCGCAAATGGCCGGGACCGGCGTGGAAGAACTGGCCCAATTCAAACACATCGAACGCCCTAAAGACTGGAATATCCCGGCGCTCAAAGCGCTTTTTGAGTTGTTGGGACTCCCCCCGGGAATGGTTCAACAGATTACCCAAACTGATGAGACACCGGTTCAGCAAATCCAGAAGGCCGTCTCGGAAACGGTCAACCGGCTTGTCGTCGCCCAGCAGAATTTACATAATGGCCTGTTCTTCTGGGGTCGGAGTCTCCTGTCCGAGGATGAAGTTCAGAAGTTGAAAGCCCGACTGGAAGAAACCAAGACATTTCTCGAATCGCTTCAGGCGTACAACACGCCGGGGAAACTGAAGAACTTCCGTTACGATGCCCAGGAAGTAAAGGGCCATCACGAAGGATTTCAGTCCCTGAAGCGGATCTTCCATTTTAGTTTTGTGATATTTTCGGTGTAAGTCGTTGATGTCGTTTTCTTTTACGTCCATCGGTAAGTTTTTTCCTGGTGGCTACATGTATCTGTCTCAAGGGAAGGACATCCGGGAGGCGGACACCGGC
>DATESZ010000248.1:0-21282 GCA_035283845.1 Syntrophales bacterium
TCTCGAACTGTATCAATGTCGTCACTGCTTACTAAACGCCCCTGTATGACCATGTGATTACTCATGGCCATGATGTATATCTCAAATTTATTGTCGAGTCCAGAAAAAAATTACATGCCCCCTCAAGACTGAATCTTTACCCGTTCCGGGCAATTTCTCTTGACACGCAACTCTACTTTTCCTTACACTCCGCACACCTCACACCAGGGACCAATGGAGTTGGCAGTATGCAAGAAGAAGCTATAGCGTCCGGTCAAACACTTTCCGTACTGGATGCAGTTGCCCTCATTATGGGCGTCGTCATTGGAGCGGGCATATTTAGTACCCCTTCTCTCTTTGCGGCCAACAGGGGCAATAATGGCATGTTTTTTATGGCATGGCTTCCGGTCAGAGCTCAATTTGTCAGTTTCCTGATTGCCATTTCCGGTAATGTGCTGGCTGAAGGCGGGCTCTTTGAAGGCGTCCACAAATGGGCAGCAGCAGTACGAGGGCAATAACGGTATGGAAGAGATTTTTACTAATTTTTTCATGATCACCCTGCCCATGCCCTTCCGGCTGATGCATGTGAATGTTTTTATCATGATTCATGATGATAAGATCACCTTGTTTGATACGGGGCTGAATACGCCTGAAAATTTTTTAATTTTTGAAAAATCGCTTAAGCATGTCAATAAAAAGGTGCGGGACATTGAGAGTATCTTCATTACCCATCTGCATATTGATCATTGCGGCATGGCCGGCTGGATCAAAGATATATCGGGGGCGGAGATATATGCGTCTGAATTTGGCCGGCCATTCGTATCGAGGACGAATGAACCTGCCTTCCTTGATACTCTGAAAGTCTTTTGCCTGAGCAATGGCCTTCCGGAGGAGACCACGGAGAACATCGCAATATTTTTCCTTAATTTAAAAGAGGCCCCCGGTCCCTTTCAGATTGACCGATATTATCAATATAATCGAAACTATATGATCGGCGGCAGGGAATTTGAAGCCGTACCAACACCGGGGCACACCCGTGATCATGTTTCATTTTTCTTTCCGGAGGAACACATCCTTCTTTCCGGCGACCACGTTCTGCCGGAAATCAGCCCCAACATCGGCCCGGATTTGTCTGCACCCGATTTTCATCCCCTGCAAAGTTTTTTGGAATCACTCTCAAGCGTCGGAAGGCTTCCCGTCAAAAAAGTTTGCCCTGCACATGGCAGCCCTTTTTCAAATTTAACGGGAAGAATTAATGAACTAAAAGATCATCATCAAGTCAGGAAGGACTTAACCTATAAATCCGTAACAATGGGAACTAAAAATGCCTTCCAGGTTTCTCAAGACATTTTTGGCAGCGCTTTGCCTGAATTTGATCGATTTCTGGCTCTCAACGAAACCTACGTTCACCTGAGCCAATTAGTCATAGAAGGGGCCATCGAGGAAGTGATGGATAAAAACCAAATCTTTTACATCCCGATTGACAGGGATTAAACTTTTAATAACATTGGGCAAAAAAGGAGGAATCTATGAATTTTTATGAGTTGATCAACAAAAGGTACAGTGTCCGTTCCTATAAAACGGAGCCGGTGGAAGAGGAGAAACTCGCTCAGGTGCTGAATGCGGTGCGGTTGGCCCCTACGGCAGCCAACCGGCAGCCTTTTCAGTTCGTTGTCATCCATACGGCCGGCAGGGAAGCAGAATTGAAACGCATATACGGCAAAGAGTGGTTTTCTCAGGCGCCTGTTGTCATTTGCGCCTGTTCCGTTCCATCCCAGGCATGGTCCCGAGTGGATAACAAAAACTATAACCAGGTGGATGCCGCCATTGCCGTGGACCACCTGATTTTGGCAGCGACAGACCTGGGCCTGGGTACATGCTGGGTTGCGGCCTTTGATCCTGCGGCAGCAAGGGAAATTTTACGACTGCCGGAAGGGGTGGAACCCATCGCTTTCACACCTATAGGGTATCCGGCGGATCAACCGAAGGAGAAGAAAAGAAAAGACCTCTCCGAGCTGATTCGCTATGAAAGCTGGTAAGCAAATGCAACCAATTTCCTATTGACGTTTATTTATATTCCCTGTATGGAGATTCCGACCTGAACCGGCAAAATTCAGGAGAGCGCGGTTCTAATGGAAAACGGGCTTAGATTTTCGGCCCGCTTTTTTTTGCCCTAAGAAGAATTTTTTGAGGGATTGATTTGGAAGCAATTTTACGGAAAGAAACAGACCGTCGCCGTACCTTCGGCATCATCAGCCATCCCGATGCCGGCAAGACGACGCTTACAGAAAAGCTCCTCCTGTTCGGCGGTGCAATTCAAATGGCGGGCGCCGTAAAGGCCCGCAGGGCGGCGCGTCATACCGTAAGCGACTGGATGGCTATGGAACGGGAGAGGGGCATCTCCGTTTCTTCTTCCGTTATGACCTTTGGCTATCGCGATTACGAGATCAATCTGCTTGATACGCCCGGCCATGAGGACTTTTCGGAAGATACCTATCGGGTGCTCACGGCGGTGGACAGTGCCCTGATGGTTATCGATAGCGGCAAAGGTGTGGAGACCCAGACCAAAAAATTAATGGAGGTCTGCCGCCTGCGGAATACCCCCATTGTTACCTTCATCAACAAACTGGACCGTGATGGGCTGGAGCCGCTGCATCTGCTTTCCGACATAGAGGAAACGCTCCAGATCGAGTGTATCCCCATGACGTGGCCTATCGGTATGGGGAAGTTGTTTCGGGGCATATATGATCTTTACCGGAAGCAGTTGCACCTCTTTTCTCCCACTCACGGTGGGAAGATTAGGGAAGGGGTCTTGATTACCGATTTGCAAGACCCGCGCCTTGACGAACTTTTGGACAACCGGGCCGACGAGCTGAGAAGCGACGTGGCGCTTCTGGAGGGAGCCGCGAATCTATTCAGCAGGCAGGAATACCTCAAGGGGAACCAGACTCCCGTGTTTTTCGGAAGCGCCGTAAATAACTTCGGCGTCCGGGAGATGCTTGATGCCTTTGTAGAACTGGCGCCATCCCCCCTTATTCGTCCCACAACAACGCGCCCCGTCTCCCCCTACGAGGAGGATTTTTCCGGGTTTGTTTTTAAGATCCAGGCGAATATGGATCCGGCCCACCGGGATCGCATCGCTTTTTTACGGGTCTGTTCCGGGAGGTTTTACCGGGGTATGAGAGTAAAACATCACCGGCTGGGAAAGGATATCCAGATAAATAATGCGATTATTTTCATGGCACAGGAACGCAACAATGCGGACGAGGCGTATCCGGGCGACATTATCGGAATCCATAACCACGGCACCATCAAAATAGCCGATACGTTTACGGAACGGGAACCCCTCAAGTTCACGGGAATCCCAAACTTTGCCCCGGAACATTTCCGCCGGGTCAGGCTGAATAATCCCCTGAAAACCAAACAACTGGAAAAGGGGCTTATGCAACTGGCCGAGGAAGGGGCGGTGCAGCTCTTCCGTCCCGTAAACAGCAGTTATTTTATTTTGGGCGCCGTGGGAGAGCTGCAGTTTGACGTTATCGCGGCCCGTTTGCTGGATGAATACGGCGTGGAGGCTTCCTATGATGTTGTCAACCTGTCGACGGTCCGCTGGGTCAGCGGTCCTGACCGTTTGTACCAGAAGGATTTCGAAAAAGCCATGAAGGATCATCTGGCGACTGATGCTGAGGGGAATCTCGCCTATCTGGCAGCCAACGAGTGGCGGCTGGAAGATACGATGAAGCAGTGGCCGAAGCTCACGTTCAGCAAAACCATTGAGCACGGGTGTTAGCGGCGCCGTCAGGATGCGATGCGGGCAAATCGGGTCCAACTGCTTTTGTCCCAACTGGGGTCCAGGGAGGGGGCTTGATTTTCGCCGTAAGGTTCGAGGCCGCATTTGCGGGCAAAATACCGATGGAAGGCCAGGCAACCCGTCAGTTCAGGATGGAAAACTGTAACCAGCACGTCCGCACTTTCCGCGGCAGCCGCAAAGGCTCCCATCGCAAGCAGTACATCCACCCCGGGACCGACCTTGGTAATCTTGGGAGCGCGGATAAACGTGAGGGGCAACGGCTGTGAGGCCACAGCAGGGATCATTGCCTCGCAGGCGAAACTATCCAGTTGACTGCCGAAACTGTTGCGTTCCACCTCGATATCGATGACGGCCAAAAGAGGCGCTTCCCCGACTACTGACCGGGCCAACAGGATCGCCCCGGCGCAGGTGCCCCATATCTTCATTCCCCGGCCAAACTCGCTTAAAATGACATCATCAAGGGCGAAAATGCGCAGCAGGCGGGAAAGGCAGGTACTTTCGCCGCCGGGGATAATAAGTCCCGCGAGGTTTTTGAAGTCCTCCGCTTCTTTAACCGGCAAGGCTGTAATGCCCAGTCTTTCCAAATGATCGAGGTGCTCGACAACCCCGCCCTGGAGATTGAGGACGCCAACGGAATTTCCGGTGCAACGTTTTATTTTGGAAAAATTTACTACCGACATATCTGCTTTCCCGCGCCGTTACCAGCCCCTTCCGGCTAAAAGCTGTTGTTCGGGGATAGCTGATATTTCGAGCCCCGGCATGGCCTCGCCCAGTCCTATTGACGCTTCCAGAACCTTGTCCGGGTCGTTGTAATAGGCCGTGGCCTTGACGATGGCGCGGGCGCGCAGCACCGGATTCTTTGATTTGAAAACGCCGGAGCCGACGAAGATGCCGTCGCAGCCCAACTGCATCATCAGCGCGGCATCGGCGGGCGTGGCAATGCCTCCGGCGGCGAAATTGACCACCGGCAAGCGCCCCAGCCCGCGCACCTGCAAGGCGAGCTCATAGGGTATGCCGTTTACCTTGGCGAATCCCGTTACTTCTTCCGCCGGCATATGGGTAAGTTGACGGATTTCCCGGTTCATGGCGCGCATGTGTCGTACCGCCTCCACGACATTGCCGGTGCCTGCTTCGCCCTTCGTGCGGACCATGGCGGCCCCTTCAGCGATACGGCGCAGGGCTTCACCGAGATTGCGGGCGCCGCAGACAAAGGGGATGGAGAACTTTGTCTTGTCGATATGGCATTCCTCGTCGGCCGGTGTCAGGACTTCGCTTTCGTCTATGTAATCGATTTTTAAGGCTTCCAGGATCTGGGCTTCCACAAAATGGCCGATCCGCGCCTTGGCCATGACCGGTATCGTAACTGCCTTTTTTATATCGGCAATCATGGCCGGGTCGGACATCCGGGCCACGCCGCCGTCTTTACGGATATCGGCGGGCACCCGTTCCAGAGCCATAACGGCTACCGCCCCGGCTTCCTCGGCCAGCTTAGCCTGCTCTACGTTGGTTACGTCCATGATGACTCCGCCTTTCAGCATCTGCGCCAATTGAACATTCAGTTCATATCTCTTCTTGTCCACGTTAGTTCACCCCGCTGCTGTTATTTCAGTTTGATCTATATCATACTTTTTTGTTAAAATATACTTCCGGCGCAATCATTGACAAAATAAGCATAAAGTGGTTTGATTCACTCACTTTTCGGATCTTTGCATCACATAGGACATTTTGTGCTGATAATAACCCTATTTCTAATCAACAGAGAGGGGGTTTTTACTGTGTCACTCGGCCAACATTGCACCCTTCTCCCTCGAATTCCCTCTACATCCATCATCAATTTGAGGTTCATGCATGATTAAATATGTGAAACTCTACAACCAGTTTTGTGACTTTGTCAAATTTATTGCTGAAAGTAGTAATACTACAGATGTTTATGAGCATAAACTTGTCAACCTTATACTGGAGCATTTCGATGAGATAGCAGAAGTGGGGACGGCTCACGGGAAGCGTGCCACACTTCTAAACACACTCATTCAGAAACATGGCATGCAAGTTTCCTCCTCACTTCCCACATTCGAGGAACATGATAAAAAGGGTGGGTTCCCCCTGAAAGCATTACAGTCCCTTGAGGTTGAACACTTTAGGGGGTTCTCTCGTAAAGAGCCTTTTACCTTCGATAAAAGCTACACATTCATTTATGGACCAAACGGAAGCGGCAAATCCAGCTTCTGCGAAGCCCTTGAATATTCTTTACTTGGCTATATAGGTGAAGCAATTAGTAGAAGAATCGATATAAACCAGTATATCCGCAATGGCTTCACAGGCAAGGGCAAAAAACCAAAGTTGGTTGGGGTTTCTGGTGACGGCAAGGAGATGCTTGTCCAGCCAGACACTGCATCGTTCCATTTCTGTTTCATAGAGAAAAATAGGATAGAAGATTTTGGCCGAATCTCTGCTAACACCCCAAATGATAAACAAAACCTTCTTGCTGCTCTATTCGGCCTGTCCGAGTTCAATGATTTCGTAGCCAATTTCACTAAGAAAATCGACGATAAAATCGATACCGTTGGCAAAGCTCAGGAGGAACTAAAAAACAAATCGGCTGGCATTAAAGTTCATAAGGAAAACATTGAAACAGCTAAACAGCGGCTCTTGGGCTTTGAGCAAGAAAAAATGACATTAGTCAAGTCTTCAGGGCATAACCTTGATTTCGACGATCTCGACAAGTACATTCATGGCTGGGACGGAAAAGAAGGGCGAGTAGTGGTAATCACTAAAATGCTCGCTACCCAGGGTCCCAAAGCGATTGCCTTGCCTGCCTGTGCCAATATTGACAATGCGCTTACCGCCCTAGAACAACATGTCAATCAGACTAAAGCTTTGCATGAGTGCTACGTTTCTAATCGAGATAAAGTTAATTTTCGTAGTTTATTTGCGGCCATTATTGAAATTCAGAAGCTCTCTCCCGATAAATGTCCTGTATGTGAAACGCCCGTTGATCAGGCAACTAAGCATCCCTTTGAAAACGCCAAAACTAAGCTCAAAGAGCTGGAAGAAATTGCCAAGCTCGAGACGCAGCTATCAGAGTCTAAGTCGGTTTTGCGCGTGAGACTCGAACCAATTTCTAAACTTTTACAAGATCGCTGCAAAGCGTGTGAAGAACTTGGGCAGCAATATCCCGGCCCGCAATTGACACCAACTATCATTGATGGTTTATCAGGACTACCGTCACTTATTGCAGACTTTGAGTTAATATATTCGCAATGGCAATCCCATAAGGAATCAAATCAGCAGATTGACGCCATAGTAGCCAAGCACAATGCAGCCGCCCAAGAGAACATAACAAAGAGGGATGAATTTGAAAAAGAACATAAGCAGCTCTCGCAGTTATCGAAATCGATGGTCGAAATTAAATCCAAATGCACGTCGGAGCCGGAAAATCTAAAATTATGGCAGAAAGAAATTGATGAATTCCAAAAGAACAATGCCGTACTCATTAAAGAAGCAATCAAGGAAAAAACCGTTGTCGATGAGAATAAAAAATTTGTGACGGCTTACAATGCCATTTTAAATAAACTAAATAATTACAAAGACCAACTACCCGTCCAGCATCTCAAGGAACTCAACACCCTTACTGTCGAAATATACAACTTAATCAATGATGGTGATCCGCATTTCGAGAAAGTAGCGCATATTGCCTTGCCAAAAGCAATACAAGACCCTATTCGTATTTTCTTTGCAGATAAGCCTCAGCAGCCGCTTGATGCATTACATATTCTGAGTGAAGGTCATATAAGATGTCTGGGCTTGTCAATACTGCTTGCCAAGAACATCCACGAGAAGTGTCCCCTTGTTATATTTGATGATGTAGTCAACGCTATTGATGATACCCACAGGGGCGGTGTTCGTAATGTTGTATTCACTGACAAGTACATGTCTGGCAAGCAGATCATTCTAACCACACATGCCGAGCAATTTGTCAAGGAATTGGAGCCGCATTTGACCAAGGCGGATTATGACAAACTGGTACGCAAGCTGTCTTTCTACGCCGATTTGCAAGACCGCCTGATTAGAATCAAGGGTGATGCACAACAGAACTACTTGCACAAAATTGAGAAAGCCTGCACGGAAGCTGATTGGGGTGAAGCTCTCTATTGCTCAAGGTGCTGTCTTGAAAGTCTATCACATAAACTTTGGAAAAGACTAAGCAACAAGAATTTTAAGACAGAATTTACAGTGGTCATACGTAGCCCGAATGGAATTCCAGACCTGATGAGTGTTGTTAGCTCCTTAGCCAAATTCCTTGAAAAATATGACACAGCCGGTGAATTTACCGGAATTAGGAATATCTTAAAGTATTTCTTAGGGCTGGAGACGGCAAGCAACATTATTTGGCAGTACTTGAATAAAGGTACTCACGAACAAGAAGGCAAGCCGGAATTTGACCATTCGATAGTAAAAAATATTGCCGGTAAACTTCTTGAATTGGATACCCTCGTTAAGGCTTGAACAGGACTAATTATGAGTGACGAATCCACCAATTTCAAAGTTCCCTTTTCGCCCGGTGATTGGCTGATCGATCAAAATAATCCCGGTCACATACTTGCGTGATGATCGGCGCTGACCAGGCAAGATGTGCTACAATAGAAACAACAAGCCTTAAGGTATTATGGAGAAAAAGCACATAAAGGAATGGCCGGCAGATGAACGGCCACGGGAGATGCTCTTAGAGAAGGGTCCCGAGGCATTGAGCGATGCGGCGCTCCTGGCGATCCTCTTGCGAACCGGCAGGAAGGGACAAAATGCCATAGAGCTGGCCCGTGAGATGATTGAGCGATTCGGTGGCTTTACAGGCCTGCTGTCCGCAAGAAATGAAGATATCCTCCGGGTAAAAGGCATCGGTAAGGCGAAGGTCGCCCAAATAATAGCTGCTATGGAGATTGTGCGAAGGCAAGCACGGCAGCCCTTACAAAAGCTCAACGTCATTGAAAATCCTGATGTTCTCTATGTGTATCTCAAGACTTCCTTGCAGCATCTACCGCGGGAAGAGTTTCACATCCTCCACCTCAACCGATTAAAGCATCTGATTGGCGAGGAGACCCTTTTCAGGGGAACAGTGGACGAGTCGGCGATTTATGCGCGGGAAGTAGTGGATTCCGCCATCCGCAGAAAGGCATCCGCTTTGATATTTGTCCATAATCATCCAAATGGTCCGGCGCTTGCCAGTGACGAAGATAAAGTTCTTACCGCGGCGCTCATCAACGCTTGTAAAGCCATCCAAATTGCCGTATTAGATCACATTGTCATTGGACAGGACGGCTACCTGAGCATGCGGCGCAGCTATCCGGAACTTTTTGCATAAGGAAGAAACAAGGCATGAAAAAACTGACGCTTGCCCAGCTTGAACATCACCTTTTTGCGGCTGCCGATATCCTGCGCGGCAAGATGGACGCCTCGGAATACAAGGAATACATCTTCGGCATGCTTTTCCTAAAACGCTGTTCTGATGTCTTTCAGGAGGCCTACGAAAGGATTTTCAAGCAGAACATTGAAAAAGGCCGCTCTGAAGAAGAGGCTCGCAAGCGTGCAGAAGACCCTGCTTTTTATACTGATTTTTTTGTTCCAAAAGAAACGCGGTGGGAGAATGTCCAGCATGCGCACCGTAACATCGGCGATGAACTCGACAAGGCCCTCATGGGACTGGAGCAGGAGAATCAGGGGCTGGAAGGCGTCTTGGCCCATATCGACTTCAACCGCAAGGTTGGAAAAACCAAGATCCCCGATCAGAAGCTGCGCGACCTGATTGTTCACTTCAATAAGTACCGCCTGAGAAATGAGGATTTTGAATTTCCCGACCTCCTCGGCGCCGCCTATGAGTATCTAATTGGCGAATTTGCCGATTCCGCCGGCAAGAAGGGCGGCGAGTTTTATACCCCCAGGGATGTGGTGCGCCTCATGGTCCGCATTCTCAAACCCCAGGAGGGGATGCGGATATACGACCCCTGTGTGGGCTCCGGCGGCATGCTGATCCTGTCCAAACAGTATGTGGAGGAACACGGGGGCAACCCCGAGAATTTATCCCTTTACGGGCAGGACAATAACGGCGGCGTCTGGTCCATGTGCAAGATGAACATGATTCTTCATGGGATACCGGATGCAAATATCCAAAACGACGATGTCCTGGCCAATCCCTTGCATCTGGAAGGCGGGGAACTCATGCGATTTGACCGAGTTATCACCAATCCCCCCTTCAGCCAGAATTATTCCAAAGAGGGGATGAAATTTACAGAGCGTTTCCAATACGGGTTCTGCCTCGAAAGCGGCAAAAAAGCCGACCTGATGTTTCTCCAGCACATGCTTTCCGTTTTGCGGCCGGGCGGCATGATGGCGACCGTTATGCCCCATGGCGTCCTTTTCCGGGGCGGCGAAGAAAAAAAGATTCGGATGAAAATCATCGAAGCTGATCTTCTTGAGGCAGTCATCAGCCTGCCGCCGAACCTCTTTTATGGAACAGGCATTCCGGCCTGCATCATGGTGTGCAGGGCGAAAGGGGCGAAACCGGAAGCACGGAAAGGCAGGATTCTCTTCATTAACGCCGATGCGGAATACTACGCCGGCCGCGCCCAGAACTACCTGCGACCTGAGCACATCGAAAAGCTCGTATCTACTTTCGACGCCTTCAAAGACATACCCGGATATGCGACAGTTGTGGAAAGAGACGCTATCGAAACCAACGACTATAATCTGAACATCCGACGCTATGCCGATAATGCGCCGCCGCCGGAACCCCATGACGTGCGGGCCCACCTGATCGGCGGCGTGCCGAAACGCGAGGTGGTAGAAAAAGATGCGTTGTTCGTTGCGCACGGCATGAACCCTGCGGCCGTCTTCATCGAGAGGGATAAGGATTATTTCGATTTTAACCTCGTCGTTACCGAACGGATGAGGATCAAGAACATTGTCGAGGCGGACGGCGGCGTTCAAAAGAAAGAACAAGAGTTGTCAGCGGTTTTTGATCGTTGGTGGGACGTCAATGTCGGCGAACTTAAAAAACTTCCCCACACCGGTAATCTCATGTCGGTGCGGAAGATCCTCCTTGATACCTTCCTTGCCATGCTCGCTTCGCTGGGACTTCTGGACAGATTCAAGGTTGCCGGCGTTTTTGCCACCTGGTGGAATGACGTTCAGTATGACCTGAAAACGCTTGTTGCCCAGGGATTCGGAGGACTGCTCGATGGCTGGATTGATACTATAGAGGCAGCTCTCGAAGAATCACACGGTAACCACCTTGATTTGAGCGAAGATCCTCTCGTGATCCGGCTTGTCCCGGAATACCTTGAAGAGATCGAACGGGCAAGACAAGGCATTGAAATCCTCAATCAAGAGAAAGAGGTCTTTGAGGCCATAGATGATGAGGAATACGAAAGCGAAGAAGAGGAAGAGGAACGCCCTAACTACGCCCAGGAGCTGAAGAAGCAGATTGCGGCACTCAAGCACGAGATCAAAGAGGGCAAGGCACAAATTAAGACGCTCATGGCGGGCAAAAAGACGAAAGGATCGATAAAATATTTCCAGGAGTTAGGCGCTGATACACGGTCATTGGAAGGGCAACTGAAGAACCTGACTGGACAGGTTGAACCTGTTGAAGAAAAAATCAAGCAATTGGAGGAAAAGCTTGCGCCATATAATGAAATACTTGAAAAGCTGAGAGAGGCCAAGAGGGCGCTTCGAGGACTGCAAAGGCGTTTCATGGAAAAGCTCCGCGAGGCAAAGGAAAAACTGACGGATGAAGAATGTACGGTGCTGGTTCTGGTCATCCTGAAGGAAAGATTTGCGGGTCATCTCGACTCCTATGTTGCTGCTCACCGTCAGGAGGTCATCGGCGCAATAGAGAACTGGTGGGATAAATACATGGTAACGTTGAAGGTTATCGAGAAGGAGAAAGAGCATTCGGCTAAAGGACTTTCAAAGATTCTTGGTGATATAGGCTATGATGGCTGATTCTTCTACTATTCAGTTTTTGTTAACACAGCAACATGACCCAACGCTACCAGATGGTTGGAGGCAAATGCGGTTGGATTCAGTTGCTACCATCGGTTTCAGTAGTGTTGATAAGAAGTCGCGCCAGGGGGAAAGACACGTCTTTTTATGTAATTACATGGACGTCTACAACAAAGAATACGTTTACGGTCATGAAAACTTCATGTGCGCCACGGCATCTGAATCCGATATCTCATGTTTCAGTGTTAATCCGGGAGATGTGATTATTACCAAGGATTCCGAGACTCCCGATGACATAGGAGTTCCAGCAGTAATTGTGTCCGCGCCAAATAATCTGGTCTGCGGATACCATTTGGCTCTTATAAGACCGAACCAAGACGAGGTGGATTCACTTTTTTTGGCGAAACAACTGGCGCATGATCGCATCAGTAGATACTTTGCGAATTTAGCAAACGGAATGACCAGATATGGACTTGCAACTGCCGTTGTCGAAAATGTTCCACTTTGGCTTCCTTCCATCGATGAACAACGTAAGATAGCTAAAGTTCTCTATAAAATCGACGAGACGATACAGAAAACCGAGCAATTGATCGCAAAACTCAAAGCGATGAAGCAAGGCTTGCTCCAAGACTTCCTTACCCGCGGGCTTGATGAAAACGGCGAGTTGCGGGACCCCATCGCCCATCCTGAACAGTTCAAGGAATCTAAATTTGGTTTAATACCCTGGGAATGGGATATTGAAAGCATTGAAGAAATTTCTTCCCATGTCGGTAGCGGATTAACACCACGTGGGGGCAGTGACGTATACAGAGATTCTGGCGTGATGTTCATACGCAGCCAAAATGTTACTTTTGAAGGGCTAAAACTTTATGATGTTGCCTTCATTGATCACAAAACTCATCAAGTGATGAAAAGAAGCGAAGTATTTGCCCATGATGTCTTGATTAATATTACCGGTGCTTCTATTGGACGGTGCTGTCCTTTACCGGAAGGATTTAGTCCTGCAAATGTCAATCAACATGTCTGCGCGATACGATTGCAAGATCCATGTTTTGAGAATGCCCTCTTCCTCTCAACGGCATTAGCATCGCCTATAGGACAACGCCAGATTAATAATCTTAATGCTGGAAGCAATAGAGAAGGTTTAAATTATCAACAATTGAAGGCAATCCTAATTCCCTGGCCAACAAGAAAAAATGAAAGGATATTGATATCTGGTAATATCCTTCACATTGAATTACAAATCACATCTGAGCAAAATTACCTTACCAAACTCAAACTCATCAAAAAAGGCCTCATGCATGATCTCTTAACCGGCAAGGTGAGGGTAGCACAAGGTGGGGGTAGCAGTTGACGACAGGGACCAAAAGGCATATAATCCCTGCGAAACTAAAGGAGAATAAAGGAGCACGATCATGGGTGTCAGAGTCTTGAATGATTTAAAGGAAAAGGCAGCAGGGCTTACTCCTGAAGAGAACCTGGAGCTTATCGCCCATCTGCTGAGCAACGTGCGGATCACGCCCAAGGTTCTTGTTAAAAAAAGAAGATGGCGTGAAATCTACGGCAAAGCACATTATCCACTCACCGGTGAAGATGCCCAGACATGGGTAACGCGGACCAGAAAGGAATCCGATGAGCGACGGGAAAAGCAGTGGAAGTAATGACCTCGATATATGGGATGATATTTTTCAGGAAGTAAGACGTTTGTTTCTCGATACGGCGCCGCTTATATATTATGTTGAGAAACATCCCTCCTACGCAAAATATCTCAAGCCTGTTTTTGATCGTATTGATAAAGGTCTGCTAAACGCTTTTACATCCCCCATTACGCTTGCCGAATGTCTGGTTCATCCATATCGGTTAAATCTTTCCGCATTGCAGAAAGACTTCTTCGATCTCATCGTCAGCGGCAAAAATACGGTCTTTGTTCCCATAGATCAAAATATCTCGCAAAAAGCTGCCCTGTTGCGGGCTTCCTCTAACTTATCGTTAGCAGATGCCTTTCAGGTAGCAACCGCGCTTGCCTCCGACTGTGATGTTATTCTCACCAATGATACGGACATGAAGCAGATTGTAGACATCAAGGTTATCGTTCTTGCTGACGTAATCAAAAAATAATTGTGACCCCATGATGCTTCCCGACGAAAAAACGTATGTAGAAATTCCTTTCATCGCTCAACTCAAAAGCCTGGACTGGCAGCATCTTGAAGGCGACATTGATGTTCCATATCTAACGGAGCGCGAAACCTTCAGGGATATCCTTTTGAAGGGGCGGCTGGCGCAGGCCCTCAAAGCTATAAATCTCACCGACGACGGCAATACGTGGCTTGATGATCAACGCATTAATCAGGTCATAAACAAACTTGAGAGACTCAGCTCCCCGAAGCTTATGGAAGCCAATAAAGAGTTTTATGAATTGCTTCTTGGCGGGGTCGAGACAGAGGGCGATCCTGTTTTGCACAGTGGCAAAGATAAGACGATCTGCCTTATCGACTTCGACCATCCGGGAATAAATGACTTTGTTGTCGTAAATCAATTTCGGATTGATCTTCCCGGTGGGAAGTCATTTATAGCCCCTGACCTCGTCCTTTTCGTCAACGGTATTCCCCTTGTGGTTGTGGAATGCAAGAGCCCAAAGCTTTCCAGTCCTATGGAGGAGGGCATCAACCAGCTCCTCCGGTATTCCAATCAAAGACCGGAAGTGGACGAAGACGAAGGATGCGAAAGTCTCTTTTACTTCAATCAATTCCTCATCAGCACCTACCGCCAGGAGGCACGGGTCGCCACAGTAGGGGCCGGATACGAAAATTACCTGGAATGGAAGGATACGAGCCCCGTTCCGATGAGTATTGTGGCAGAGCAAATGGGGAAGAAGGACCTGAACAGTCAGGAAATCCTCATTGCCGGCATGCTGCGGAAGGGACATCTTCTTGAAATAGTACGAAATTTTGTCATCTTCGATGAAAAAGAAGGCAAACAGGAAAAAATAATTTGCCGGTATCAGCAATTCCGGGCCGTCCACGGGGCGGCGCATCGCTTGCAGACGGGACAGACGAAAAAGGAACATGGCGATACAGACCAGCGCGGCGGCATTATCTGGCATACCCAGGGTTCCGGCAAGAGCCTGACAATGGTGTTTCTCGTCCGCAAAATGAGGACACTTGCCACACTGAAAAACTTCAAGATTGTGATTGTCACCGATAGGATTCAGCTCGAAGGCCAATTGAAAGAAAGTGCCGCCCTTGCCGGGGAGACGGTTTATCATCCAGGCACAAAGGACAGGCTGGCAGAACTGATGAGAGATTCCAGTTCCAATATCGTGTTCACGATGGTGCAGAAGTACCAGGATCGCGACAGGCCGGAGGTTGCCGACGAATATGAGATTCCCGATAATGAGCTGCTGAAAGCGGCGGCGCCTGCTGCCGTAAATGGAAAAAGCGAATATAAACTGCCGGCCAAGCCCGTCATCTTTCCAGTGTGGAATATTTCTGAAAATATCCTGATTCTTGTGGATGAAGCGCATAGATCCCATACCAGCATGCTCCACGCCAACATGATGAATGCCCTTCCCAATGCGGCAAAGATAGGTTTTACGGGGACGCCTATTATCATGGGCCGTGGGAAGAAAACGTATGAGATCTTCGGTGATTACATTGACCGATATACCATAGAGGAATCTCAGCGGGACGGCGCCACGAAGAAAATCCTCTATGAGGGACGCAAGGTCAATGCCAGCGTCGAAGATGGGAGAACGCTGGAACAGTTCTTTAATGATATGTTCCGAACCAAGACAGAAGAAGAGAGGGAGGCTATTCGGCGACGATACGGCACAGTGGAAAATATCCTTGAGGCAGCGGATATTATTCGGGCAAAAGCGGAAGATATGCTGCTTCATTATGCAGCAAATATACTTCCCAACGGTTTTAAAGCCCAGGTAGTTGCAGTAAGCAGAAAGGCGGCCATCCGGTATTATGAAGCCTTCTTACAGGCGAAAGATAAACTGTTGAAGCGATTGGACATCCTTGACCCTGCGTTGCCCTCTCTTTCTGAAGAGGATCAGAAAAAACTCGACGAGGAAACACGTTATTTGATTATCGCTGCAAAACAAAAAGACCTCCTGCGACAACTTGAATTTGCCGCTGTCATTTCCGGGGACCATAACGATCCGCCCCACTACAAGGAGCATACCGACCGGAGCAAACACGAAATCCTTGTGGGCAAAAATGGGCGATTCAAGAAGTCCCTCCCAGAAGATAAAATTGCGGTTATTATCGTGAAGAGTATGTTGCTTGTCGGTTTCGATGCTCCTGTAGAACAGGTGATGTATCTTGACCGTTTCATGGAAGGTCACGAACTTCTTCAGGCGATCGCCAGAGTGAATCGGTGCCGCAATGGTAAAACACATGGACTGGTGGTTGATTATTACGGTGTTGGCGACCGTCTGACGGAAGCCCTTGCCATGTATGCCCGCGAAGATGTCAAGGGCGCACTGGTCAGCATTAAAGATGAACTGCCGAAACTGGACGACCGTCACCGGCGCGTACTTGATCTATTTCACAGCAATGAGATAGCAGACATTACCGATGTGGATGCCTGTGTGAATCTGTTGCGGGATGTGGATGTGCGGGCAGATTTCATTGACAAATTCGGTGACTTTGCAGAGAGCATGGACATTATCCTGCCGCGGCCCGAAGCGCTGCCGTATATCTATGATTTGAAACTCCTGGGATTCATCAATAAGACCGCCGCTAACCGATACCGCGACTCACAGCTCAACATAGCCGGCGTGGGCGACAAGGTAAAACGGTTGATTGATGAGCATATTGTGGCACAGGGCGTTGATCCGAAAGTGCCGCCCATATCCATCCTCGACGAAGATTTTGAAAAAGAGGTTAATACGCTTAAATCAAAGAAGTCACAGGCGTTGGAAATGGAACATGCGGCAAAATTTTACATTCAGAAACATTTCAACGAAGACCCCGCGCTATACAAAAAGCTCAGTGAGCGACTGAAGAATATCCTGGATAATTTCGGTGAGAACTGGGATGCCTTAGCCGAAGAACTCAGGAAGTTCATCAAGCAAACAAGAGAAGGTCGCAAAGAGGATGAAACAGGGCTGGATCCGAAAACGCAGGCGCCCTTTCTCGGCCTTCTGCTTGATGAATATGGGGAAAAACCCTCAGACGGTAAGATGAAAGAATTCTGTGAAGCCGTAATTGATGTCGTTGACCACATAAAGCAGGAAATTATGCTGCAGGACTTCTGGCGTCGCAAACATGCGCAGAATGTATTGAGGACGTGGCTAATCAATGAGATTGACGACAGAAATCTCGTTCCTTATGCAAAAATCCATCGCCTCGCCGACCGCTTCCTTGAACTGGCCAAGACGCTGCATGTGAGATTGGTGAAGTCGTGACGGAAAAGATCATAGTTGATAATATCGAATTTTCGGTAAGAAGGGCAGAACGACGTTCGCTGGCCATCTCTGTCGAGCGAAATGGAACGGTTACGGTCTCAGCACCTAATAAAACCGACATCCAGGCCATCGAGCAGTTTATCAAGAGCAAAGGCCTGTGGCTTCGGCAAAAACTGGCTCATAAGAGCGAAACCAATAGGGAGAAGATCAAGAGGGGATTTGTGAATGGACAGGGTTTTTTATATCTGGGCAAGAGCTATCGCCTGAAAATAATGCGGAATGGTAATAATGGCATCAGGAATGTAAATGACACAAGCCAATTGCGCCTGTATCAAGGATATTTTGAATTCCCGGAGAGTGAAAGGCTAACTGCCAGGGAACACTTCATAAAATGGTATAAAAGACAGACGGAGCAGCAACTGAAACTTCGCATATCCCGGTACGATAAACGAATTGGCGTTACGGTCAGCAATGTAAAAGTGTCGGAGTTGGGCAATCGCTGGGCCTCATGCGGGAAAAATGGGACGTTATATTTTAATTGGAGAACCGTCATGGCCCCCATATGGGTTTTCGACTACATCCTTGTCCACGAACTGGCGCACATGGTTGAAAAGGGGCACAAGAATAACTTCTGGCGCCTGATAGCTCAAGCAATGCCCGATTACGGAGAACATATAGCCTGGTTACAGGAACACGGCGTGGAGCTGGATATTTGATGGATTTACGTTTTTAAGAAAACGGCAAATTCCTCACTTTCGGGCTGTCCTGGCGGAGAGAAGGGCTTCACTGACAGGCGAAGTTAACGTGCATTGCCCAAGCGTCATGGTAAGCTTTATGAGCAACAATAAACAATAATCAGTTCAAAAGTTCAATCTTGATGCGGGCCGCTTCTTCAGTAAGGGAGATCGAGGGGTAGGTTACGTAAGCGACGTACTGCCGGGAGCTATTGTGACCTGTGAAATCTTCTGTCAGGGTCAGGATATTCATTTCGTCAGAAATTCTCTTCACCCATTCCTTGACCGGCGCAATCCGTTTCCGCCGGACGGAAATACTCGCTTCCGGAAGGGTGGAAATCATGAAATCAAGGTCTTCACTGAGCCGGTAAAAATCTGTATAGACTTTGCCGATACAGGTTCCACCCCGGAAGATGAGGGGACTGTCCGGCTGCTGATAGAGATATTGCAGAAGGACTGTGCAGTAATAATCTTTTTCGATGAGGTTGGCGTTCAGACCCGTCTGACCAGCGGTAAAAAGCACTGCCTCGCGGAAGAGATCATGGTCTTCATGGACGTCAATCATTTCATTGCGGTATGGATCCATTGACTATCAAACCCCATTCTTTATTTACACTGCCTTTTACGGCCATGCCCGGTATCCAGGGGATCAGGGATTTGGAAGAGCTGAGCCCTCGTTTCAATGCGCTGAACCGATTATCTATTCCCAGTTGGGTAAGCAAATAGCCGATTCGTTTGGCCGTTCCTTTGTTGCCATAGTTGAGAGTATCGTCGATCAGCTTACCCGTTATTTCCGGTTCTTTTTGCAGTGTTTCAGCAATCCATCCGTAGGCGCGGGGCAGGGTGTTGAACCGGGGCCAGTCATAGACAGCATCGACCAGCGCCCTCGTTTTCGACGCCATGACGGTATCAATATCATCAGGGGTTTTCAAGCTTTTCGTCGAGCCCAGCCTTTTGGCGTCGGTCTTGATGAAAACGAAATCCGTTCCGCCGATCTTTTTTTCACCGAAGAGCTTATTATTGTAGACATAGATCCGGTTCGGGACCTGATCGTCAAAACCATAAAAGTTAAAGGCGTTCGGCCCACTGATCTGGTATTGACCTTTCATGACTTCCATAAGCTTGGAGAGGATATAATAACCGCTGACCGTCCAGCGTCCACCGGCGGGCAAGCGGGAAGGGACCAGATAGGTGCCCCTTTTCAAACGGATAATCAGACCGGACGTCGCCATCCGATTGAGGAGTTTCCATTCCTGTTCCGCTCTAATATCCAATGCGGTGGCAATTTCGCCCGAGGAGATAAATTCTTTTTTCCGCAGTTGGGCATAGGCGAGAAGCTGCATCTCTAATTTGCCCAGTTTGGTTTTTTCCTGTTTCACTATATTATTCGTTCCTTCCTTGAAAGAGGAGTTACGCGGTATATAATAAAACCGAGGGATTTTGTCAATTGCTAAGTGTTATGCTCTGTTGAAGAGACTTTCTTTACCTGCTTGTAACGGATGTTCCCTCTTACGAGTGATACATAGATAGTGAAATACTGCTGAATTCACAAAGTTTTACGTTGTTTTTGGAGTTTTTTCTTAGTGACCACGGATACTTCTTTATGAGGTAAAGCTGTCGGCATTTTGATGTTTAAGGCTTTGAGCAAATTTCCCGATTGTTCCCTCGGTTTGGGGATTTTTAAGACGCTTTGGTGGTCCTTAACTTTCATCTGAATCGAAGTTAGAGTGCTCAACTGGTTCAAGCCTTCTTCCACTGTCAAGTCAAATTCATTCCAGGCTTGCTGTAAATACCGTACAATCATATAGGCCAGCATGACAGTCAGCACTTGTCCCCTAGTGCTTTTTTCCGTACGAACAAAAACAGGGCGAACTTCGAGGAAAGTGGTTTTGCAGTTTCGGAAGATTTTTTCTACCAACGTCAAATCCTTATAGCGATCATGGATAATCTGCTTATCGGCTGCACTCTTGGGAAGATCAGTTTTGATGGCGTAGCAACCATCTAAATCAGATTCTTTTTTCAAACATTCTTCATCGACTTCTAAGGTCAATGCCCTGTCTTTCGATTGAACCCGCAACCACTTGTCAACCTTCAGTCGTTTTATTTTCCCCGTGATTTCTTTTATGCCTGTGGCAACTTTTGCCCGTAGATGTTCCTTCAAATAATGATTCTTTCGCTCTGTTAATTGCTCAATTTTTTTGCGTTTAGAAAGACGATTTTTATCCAGTTCTTCTGCTCGGATTGAATTACGCCGTAGAATATAACGCACCCCCTCCTCTTCCACTTCACAAATGTCCCCATCAAATAAATCCAGTTGGATCACACCCTGCTGCATCAGCGAACTTATCTGTGGCTTGGTGATGGCGGTAATATAGTGAAACCCCTCTGGCAACTGCTCTATCTGAACACTTTTGATCATTCCCCGGTCCCCTACAAAAGTTACGCGCCGGCATCCAAACCGCTCCGCTATCTTGCTCACCTGGGGAACAAATGTTTTTGGATCCTGGACGTTGCCAGAAAAAACCTCCACAGAAACAGGATCTCCATATTCATCGCACAACAAACCTATAACAATCTGCTTCTTCCCTTTCTTGCCATCCCGGTTATACCCGTACTCCCCAAAGAAATTGCCCTCCCCCTCCAAATAACTGCTCGTCACATCATAAAGAAATATCTCGGCAGACTCTTTTCCTCTCCGGCCAGAAAAAAGACGCCTTTCCACTTCTTCCTGATTATCGGCCATCCAAGCCAAATTTTCATAAAGGTTGTCTTCATTAAATCCACGGGTAATCCCCAAAATATCACAGGCAGCATGAACCTGGGCCAAACGAACTGCCGAAAGCCGGGAACCCTGATCAATTACCCGTGCTATGACCTGCCAGAGGGATAGCTTCCCATGAAAATCTCTACCGAAAGCATCCTCAATCCCAATCCTTTTGGCTATCTGGTATAAAACCCAAACAGCTCCCACGGAAAGACCCTCCTGAAGCTTTACATCATCTTCAAAGTGTACCAGCTTGGATAAATCATCTTTGTGCTGCAACGCCAGCTTGATGGCAGAGATCTCTTCAGCCGAACAATGAGACAGGTTGGCAATAGTGCGTTTTTTAACCTTCCCATCCTTGCGGTATGACTCCCGTAAGAGAATAGACTGATAAATCTTCTTCCCTTGTTTTGATTTATTCTCGACTATATGCATGACTATATTTATTTCATATTATATTATTTATGTCAGGCAGTATTTTTAGATAATATGATATATTAGTGACTACATAAATGACGCAATCTTCAAATAATACCATACTAATCAATATGTTAGAAAAATAATAGGGGGAACATCCGTT
>DATESZ010000249.1:0-3559 GCA_035283845.1 Syntrophales bacterium
AAATATCATTGCCGCTTTAATTCTGTGCCAGTTTCACGGGGGGAAAAGCGGGCCATAATCACCGGTCTCGTTTAGGGCCGGCTATTTCATTCCGGAAGAGTTTTACAAACTCCATATCATTTATCTTCATTCAATTTCCATCATTTCATTGCGCAGATCATGTACAACGGGCCATCAAAGTTGATGGTGGTGGTTATGCAAGAGGTGTCATGTGCTCATTGCGGCGCTTATTTCATTCCCGATCGGCGGCAGAAGAATCCCCGATATTGTGAGAAGGAGACCTGCCAGAGAGCCAGAAAGGCGGCGTGGCAGCGGGAGAAGATGCGTCGTGATCGGGATTATCAGGCCAATCAGAAGCGTTGTCAACAGGAGTGGTGCAAGGCCAATCCCGGCTATTGGAAAGAATATCGTGTGGCGCATCCCAAGCAGGCGGAGCGCAATCGAATACTCCAGCAGGTACGGAACAGAAAGCGCCAGGCTCACCTTGGTCAGATTGGCCCTTCAGCGGGTCAGGCGGTCGCGTCTATGATTGCAAAGATGGACGCGTCAAAATCCTCGGCAACATCAGGCAAAACAGGCTTTTCCGGGCAGTTCTGGTTGGTGCCGATGATTGCCAAGATGGACGCGTTAAAAGTAAATATCTATGAGATAACGGCATCTTGTCCCTGATTGCAAAGAAGGACTCGATGGCTACCTTGCCCGACCTCCTGTAATGAAGCGAGAAAAACGTTTCGGAGGACGCCAACCATGTTTACCAAAAGGATTCTCAAGGAAAAGCGGGTTAGAAAGATTGCCGGAGGATTCAGTTTCATCCCGCACCGCTTTCTGGCCGACGGCTTTTTGACCTCGCTTGCGCAACAAGAGATTCTCCTGTACCTTTTCCTGGTTCTGGCCGGCGATAGATACGGGCTTTCCTATTACAGTTACGATGCCATTTGCACCCTTCTGCAATTAAATCTCGGCGAGTACATCGCCGCACGGGACGGATTGATCGACAAGGACTTGATCGCTTTTGACGGCCACATCTTTCAAGTTCTTGATCTCCCGTCCCATCCCGTGAAGAGAGCAAAATCGGCAGATGATGAAGATCCGGCTGCGATAGCGCAGATCATCAGGCAATCCCTGGAATATGCTGATCAGAGAAGAAGCTTGCCATGATCGAGAGAAGAATTGTTTTCGAAATCCATCGGCTTAAAGATGCGGGATACTCGGCAAGGTGGATTGCCCGGGAGCTCAGGCTGGGCAGAGAAACAGTCAAGCAGTACCTCGCGCACCCGGAACGCACCGTTTTGCCAAGAAAACCAAGGGCTTCAAAACTGGACCCGTACCGGGAGATGATCGATGGCTTCCTGGCACAAGCCCCCCACGTCAAAGCACCCGTGATTCTCCAAAGACTCAAGAAAGAGGGATTCGACGGCAAGGCAACTATTGTCCGCTCCCACCTGCAGAAAAAACGGGAGGAGGGCCGTGTCAAATGGGAGGCCTTTATCCGCTTTGAATCCGCCGCCGGAAAACAGCTTCAAATCGATTGGGGACACTTCGGCAGCCTGACCTATGGGACGGCCCGAAGAAAACTTTACGCCCTCGCCGTTATCGAAGCCTACAGCCGAATGCTTTATGTCGAGTTTACCCACAGTCAGAAACAGGAAGCACTGCACCAGGGATTGCTCAACGCCTTCCGCTTTTTTAACGGGACCACGGAAGAAGTGGTTGTCGATAATATGCTGACTGCCGTCACGGAGCGTTGCGGCAGCGTTATCCGCTTCAATGATGCTTTCCTGGATTTTTTGCGGGTCTTCAAGATCGTTCCCCATGCCTGCAATATCCGGGCGCCCCAGGAAAAGGGAAAAATCGAAAAAAGCATCGACTACCTCCGTCATAATTTTTGGCCGCTACGTACCTTCACCGATCTCGATGACGTTCAGCGACAGGTGAATCATTGGCGCGATACGGTATGCAACGTGAGAATCCACCAGACTACCGGGGAAAGACCTCTCGACCGCTTCTCCAGGGTGAAGAACTTAAGACCGCTGCCGCCATTATTGCCCGACTGTCGGGAAACAGCATCCCTTCTGGTGCATCAGGATTTTGCCGTCCGCTTCGACGACAACAGCTACACGGCGCCCCCCTGGGCGACCGGTAGGTATATCACCCTCAAGGCAGACCAGACGACGGTTACACTCTACCATAAGCAAAAACAAATCGCTGCCCACCACCGAACCTGGGAACGAAAACAGCGGATTGAGCTTGCCGCCCATCGGGAGCAGGTAGAAAAGTTCCACCGCAAACTATGGCAAGACAGGGATATCGCCCTGCTCTCCTCCCTGGGGCAGGAAGCGATAGACTATCTGGCCGGCCTTGCCGAAACCAGACTGCCGATTAAAAAGAATGCCGCGAAGCTCCTGGAACTTAAAGATCAATATAGCGTTGCCTCGCTTATCGACGCTATCAAAAAAGCCTTGGCACATAGAGCCTATGGCGCCGATTATATCGAAAATATCCTCCGTCAGGAACATATGCCGAAAAAAAATCATCCCCCTGTCAAACTTAAAAATGACGAGCTCAACAACATCAGGCTGCAGGAGCCCTCACTGGCCGATTATGACGCTTACATCCTGAAAAGGAGGAAAGAATGACAACAAGCAACGAGTCCTTGCTGGAATCCGTAAAGGAAAAACTCAAAATCCTGCGTCTTAAATCCTCTGCGGACAACATCCAGCAAATCCTGGAACGGGCTGAGAAACAGAACGTCTCCACCCTTCAGGTTATCGATCGTCTTCTCGACCTGGAGTTGGAACGTAAGCGGCAATGCCGGATAAGCCTGAAGTACAAACAATCGAAACTCTTCGAAAAGCCAACCATAGATCAGTTCGACTTCCACTTCCACGTGTCGAGAATGAAGCAGAAAGCACGGATAGTGCACCTCCTGGATCTGGCCTTCATCCAGCAGAGAAAAGACATCATTTTTATCGGAAATACCGGTCTGGGCAAAAGCTACCTGGCAAAATGCCTTGCCTATGCCGCCACCCAGGCCGGGGTTGGCGCTCTCTTTACCACCGCCATGGATATGATCAACCAGCTCACAGCCGCCGAGGCAGACCATTCACTGTTGAAAAAACTCCACCTCTACCAGGCGCCGGAAGTGTTAGCCATCGACGAGGTAGGATATCTTCCCCTGGGAAACCACGGTTCCAATCTCTTCTTCCAGGTCATCAGCGCTCGACACGAAAAGAAGTCTACAATTATCACAACGAATTTACCGTTCGCCGATTGGGCGAAAATCTTTGACAGCACCACTGTGGCCTCGGCAATCGCCGATCGCCTTGTCCATAACTCAGAAGTTATTATCTTTGAAGGACCCAGCTATCGAACGAGAGCAAAAGCAAAACAAGTAGATGATTGAAAAGTAAATACCGATACTTGGAATGTTTTACCCGAAACATGTCAAGCCCGCACAAGGCACTCCAGCAGATTGCCTTAAGTGCCGACTTGCATCCTTTCAAGGCGATGGCCTCTTTCTATCCGGCGATTCTGGCCTCATTTTTCACCGGCGATAATA
>DATESZ010000250.1:0-14214 GCA_035283845.1 Syntrophales bacterium
CCCAGGCTTTTAAGGATTTCCTCAACCTCTTTTTTAAGTTCCCGCTCCGTGCGGGCGTTGATCATTGCTGTCCGTGGCATATTGTTAACCTCAAGTTATTTTTCTCTATTGTATGACATATGCTTTACATTATCAAGTGTCTATTTCGTGAAGTTTACAACCTGGCCGCCATCATCCTGCTCGTCTTGCTTCGTTCCGTTCGCTGCAAATGCCTTCTCCAATGCCGCCGCGCCTTCTCTCAGCCTGCTTTCGCTCATTTTCGCATACCTGGCCGTCATGGTTCCCGTGGCATGGCCAAGGCTTCGTTGAGTCAAATAAAGGTCGTGGGTGCTTTCATATAAGTGCGTCGCGTAGGTGTGCCGGAGCGTGTGAAAGGTAACTCTCTGTTTTCGATCTGTAATACCTTCATTCAGCTTTAGAACATCCACTGTATCGCCAAAGACTTTTGAAGCTTGCACCATTGACCCGTCTGTCCCGGAGCGCTTCGGAAATATCAGGTCGTCCGGTCGGCCCTGGGGCCGATTTTTCAGCACGTTCTTTGCTTTCTCGGTCAGGTAGGCAGTTCTTGATCCGGCTTTGGCATTCAAGATCGCCAAAGTTTTTGCTTCCCAATTAACGCAGGACCACGTCAAGGCAGCAATTTCTCCGAATCGTAGTCCAGCATGCAGGGACAACAAAGCAACGTCATGAAGATTCGGACTCTTTGCCGCGAGCGCCACAAGCAATTTTTCCGCCTCGGTAATGCTGAGATATCGCAGCTTCATATTGTCCAGTTTCGGCCACTTGACGCCTTTTGTTGGCGGCTCCCCGGCATATAAGCCGAGGATGCGCGCTGTATTAAAAGCCTGTCGTGTTAATTGCAGGACATACTGGATGGTTCGGTTTGACAGTCCCTTCTCGGACATGGTTTTTTTAATTCGTTCAAGGTGAAAGGGTGCAATCTTGCCGAGGGGGAGGTCGCCTATTGTTCCGGCCAGATGGACCCGGTAAAGCATCGCTTCGATTTCGTGAGTTTTTCCTTTTTTATCGCGCTCACATTGGGGTAGATAGGTCTCTGTCATGAACTTGGCAAAGGTGATGTTTTCCTTTTCGATACGTACCTTTTCAGCATCGGCCTGTTCGCGCTGATCCTGATCGAGGTCTCGTTTCTCTGCCAATGTTTTCGGCCCCTCGCCAACCTTCTGGTTTTCCTTTAATTCCTTGAGGCGGTCGTAAGCCTTCGCCGCTGTCCAGTCCTCTGACGCCCAGCCAAGACCTTCCTCTTTGTCCTTGCCGTGCAGCTTGTACCGGATCGTAAAATATTGGTCCCGCCTAACGCCATGCTTCCGGGTTTCATGTTCACGGTAACGGACCCCCGGAAAATTAGTCTTGACCCATTTCGCCATTTGCATTAACCTCCTTTTCTAATAATCAGTATGTCGCGTTTGATAATAAGTATGTCGTGCCAGTCCCGCTCCTGTCCCGCTTTTTTTGGTGAAACAGGATGTTTTTACGTGACACCTTGTGAAAGAAGATAAACGATAAATCTTTAAATGTCAATAGGTTTGTGCAATAAAATGATATTATGTGAAAGTCGAAAAATAAGACTCTTAATCAGTAGGTTGCCGGTTCGATCCCGGCAGGGCTCACCAAGAAAATCAAGGGGTCAGGCAATTGGCTTGGCCCCTTGTTTTTTGAAAGAGTCCATTAGGGTGCGGAATGGATAAACGAGGAGGGCAAAAGAGTATGTTGCAGCAGCTCGGGGCGTTTGATCCGGTCAAGAAAGAGGAACTCATCAGTAGAATAGATGGGCTCAAGACCATGATGGCGAAGCAGGATATTAACTTTGCCGTCATCATGCAGAACATTGACATGTTCTACTTTACCGGCACCACCCAGAAGGGGATGCTTATCATTGCCCGTGACAACGAGCCGCTCCTGTTTATAGAAAAAAGCACTGCGCGGGCAAGACTGGATACGCCCCTCGATATTATTCCCATAAGGAGAGACAGGGACGTAAAAAAAACGCTTGAGGAGAAAGGTATTCTGAAAGGGACAGGCGGTATGGAGCTGGACGTGGTGCCGGTTGCGGTTTTCGAGCGGTTCAAGAGCATCGTCGGGTTCGACAAATTTGTAGACTTGTCGCCTTTTATCAAGAAATTGCGAGTGGTGAAGAGCCCCTATGAGCAGGAGCAGATGAAAAAGTCGGGAGCCATCGTCTCCCACGTCTTTGCGCGGGCGAAAGAGGTAATCCGGGAGGACGTTACTGAGTTGGAGATCGATTCCCTCCTCGTTGCTGAGGGGAGACGACAGGGCCACCAGGGGCTCCTGAGGATGCGGGGGCTAAGCCAGGAAATGATGAATATCTATATCTTTGCCGGCTACACGAGCGGCATTTCTTCCGCTGGAGACGTACCCATTTCTGGCATCGGCGTTACCCCTGCCGCCGCCCAGGGTGCATCTTTTCTCAAGATAAAGCGCGGTATTCCCGTCATCGTGGACTATGGCGGAGGTTATAACGGATACATTACCGACGAAACGAGAGTGTTCGTGGTCGGGAAGTTGCAGGAGATGTTCAAAAAGCCTTACGAAGTTGCCCGTGAGATCGTGGAAGACGTGACGAGCTTCGGCAGGGCAGGCGTCAACGCGACGGAGCTTTTTGCGAGGGCTCGCCAGATGGTGAAGAAGGCTGGCTTGGAGGAGCACTTTATGGGGCACGGAGAAGGGCAGGTATCCTTTGTCGGCCACGGTTTGGGGCTCGAGATCAACGAGATGCCGGTAATAACAGAAAGGCATAGCCTGGTTTTGAAGGAAGGCATGGTCTTCGCCTTCGAGCCCAAGTTCGTCTTCCCGGGTGTCGGCGCTATAGGGATCGAAGTCGATTTTATTGTCAGGAATGACCGGCTTGAGAGGATTACAGACACGCCAATCGACATCGTCTACGTCTAAAAACAGAAATTTAGGCGGTTGATTTAGGTCTGAATCTTTCCTTGACACACAATGGCGACACCGATATACACCTCAACCAAAAAGGAAATGCCTGCGCCAGGCCGGAATCGGACGAAGCGCCTCTTTGCTTTAACCGGTACCCGGTGCTTTTCTGCACGGCACATGTGATGCGTTATGCCGAATAAGAAATCAAGCCTTGACGGTATAATCAAGTCCCTTGGCCTTGTGTTCGGCGACATCGGCACGAGCCCTATCTATACCTTTACCGTCGTTTTCATTCTGACGAGCCGTACGGAAGCGAACGTCATCGGCGTCCTGTCCCTCATTGTCTGGACGCTTGTCACCCTCGTCACAGTCCAGTACGCCTGGCTCGCCACGGGTATCAGCAAGCATGGCGAAGGCGGTACCATCGTGCTTAAAGAGACACTCGTACCGCTTTTGAAGTCAGGCAGACAGGTGGCAATCGTCACGATGCTTTCTTACATCGGCACCTCGCTCATCATTGGCGACGGCGTCATTACACCGGCCATCAGTATCCTCTCCGCCGTGGAAGGGATGCTTCTTATCCCTGGTTTAGAGGCCACGGAACAGGGAACACTTATCATGATCGCCGGAGGAATTGCGGTAGTCCTATTCTCCATCCAGCGGAATGGGGCTGAGAAGATAGCCGGCGCCTTCGGCCCTCTCATGGTTCTGTGGTTTTTGGCTCTCTTTGCTTCCGGCATTGCTTCCATAGTTCATATGCCAATGGTCCTGAAGGCCGTCAATCCCTGGTACGCCGTCCGCTTTTTCCTCGATAACGGTTTCGCCGGGTTTTTCGTGCTTTCCGAGGTGATCCTCTGCGCCACGGGCGGCGAGGCGCTCTACGCCGACATGGGCCACCTGGGACGGGAGCCCATCGTGCGGGCATGGCACTTTGCTTTTTTTGCCCTGTTGATAAACTATCTCGGCCAAGGCGCCTATATCGTTATCCACCCTGAGACGAAGAACGTGCTCTTCGAGATGATTTTCCACCAGGCGCGCATCCTCTACATACCTTTCCTGGTTCTGAGCATCGTTGCCACGATCATCGCTTCACAGGCCATGATCAGCGGCATGTTCGCCATTGTGTTCCAGGGCATCAACACGCACATCATGCCCATCCTCAAGGTGGAGTACACGTCCACGGAGCTGCGGTCCCAGATATACATCGGCTTTGTCAACGGTTTTTTGATGCTCTCGGTACTCTTCATCATGTTCCAATTCCGCGAATCAAGCCGCCTTGCCGCGGCCTACGGCCTTGCGGTGACGGGCACCATGACGATCACAGGGTTCCTGATGACGTGGATATTCCTGCGCAGAAACAAGTTAATCCATTCCGTTGCGGCGGCTGTCGTCATGTTGATTTCTGCAACGTACCTTTTGTCGAACACTTACAAGATCCCTCATGGCGGTTACTGGTCGCTGATCATAGCCGCTATACCGTTCAGCATCAATATGTTGTATATCCGCGGACAGCGCGCCTTGTACGAGGCGCTGAGGCCGCTGCCCATAGATTTGTTTATGTTGAGCTACAATCAGGTCTACCCGGCAGTGAACAAGATCAAGGGACAGGCGCTGTTTTTCGCCAGAAACGTTAAGGTGATTCCACCCTACATCGTCCATACCATGTTCAAAAACCACATCGTCTACGAGGAAAATATCATCGTCTCCATCGTCCGCACGGAACACCCCTTTGGTGTCGCCAGTTTCTTCAGGGAGGACCTGTCGCCAGGGCTTAGGGTATTTGAGATTCAGATCGGTTATATGGAAGTGGTGGATGTGGAGGATATCTTGAGCAAGGCAGGCATTCAGGAAAAGACCATATTCTATGGCGTCGAGGACATTATCGCAGGGAATATCATCTGGAAAATATTCTCAGTGATCAAGAAGCTTACCCCCAACATCGTCCAGTTCTACAAGCTTCCTTCCAACAAGCTCCACGGTGTGGTCACGCGGGTGGAGATGTGAATCAAAATTGCAGGATTTTAATCTTTTAAGGCAGCATTATGCGCCCTGATATTCAGCCCTTCAGGGCAATAGAAAACCGATCATATATAAAATAGTCCGCCGGAACATGGCAATGACCGGATTCAGGGCGCCGGCATAGAGTAAGGCGATGATAATGAATAATCCGTAAGGTTCGAGACGGGAAAACAAGTATTGAAACCTTTCCGACATGAATCCCATGAGGATTTTTGAGCCATCCAGCGGCGGTATGGGAATCAGGTTGAAAGCGGCCAGAATGGTATTGATCTGAGCCAGATAGTGCAGCAGCAACCTGATTGCTTCTGATGATGGCGATAGGATATTTAACAACAGAAAAGCAACGAATGCGACGACAATATTGGCAATGATGCCCGCCGACGAAACCAATATCAGTCCCTTGCGCCTGTCTCGGACATAAGAAAGATTGATCGGCACCGGCTTTGCCCAGCCGAAGCCGAAGATGAAAAGCATCAGCGTTCCCACAGGATCAAGATGTTTTAAGGGATTAAGGCTTAACCGTCCTGCTTGTTTCGCCGTCGGATCGCCCATGCGGTAAGCTACCCAGCCGTGGGCCAGTTCATGGATAATAATAGAGTACAGCACAGGTGTGGCTAAAAGGAAAAAAGCGACGGGATTTTTAATCAAAAGACCAAGTAAGCCCATTTTTAATCAACTTTTTTATCGATCAAATAATTTCAAGTAATTTCCGTAGCCTTCTTTTTCCAGATTTTCCTTCGGAATGAATCTCAAGGCCGCGGAGTTCATGCAGTACCGGAGCCCTGTCGGCTCGGGGCCATCAGGAAAGAGGTGTCCCAGGTGGGAATCGGCATATCTGCTCCTAACCTCCGTTCGCTCAGTGAATAGGCTGTTGTCTTCCTTTTTCACGATATTAGCCGGTTCAAGGGGTTTCGTGAAACTTGGCCATCCAGTCCCGGAATCATACTTATCAAGCGAACTGAACAATGCTTCTCCGGAGACAATGTCAACATAAATCCCCTCTTTTTTGTTATCCCAGTACTCGTTGTTAAAGGCGGGTTCAGTGCTATCCCTCTGTGTTACTTCATACTGCAGGGGAGTCAGCTTTTTCCTGATGGCCTGATCATCGGACTTTTTGTATGTCGCCTCCGGCGGTGATTGGGGTGCGCGGGCATCTTTTTTCCATACCTTCTCCAAAAACGAATCCCGGCCAGAGCCATGTCTGTAGTATTTATATCGCAGAGGATTTTTTTTATAGTAATCCTGGTGATAGGCCTCGGCTTCGAAAAACTTGGTAAATTTTAAGATTTCCGTAACAACCGGTTTCTTATAACGCCCGGATTTATTCAGAGTTTCCTTAGATTTTTCCGCGATACCTTTCTGCTCCTCGTCATGATAAAAGATGGCGCTCCGGTATTGAGGTCCCCGGTCAACAAACTGTCCCGCCGGGTCGGTCGGATCGATATGCTTCCAAAACACATCGAGCAATTGTTCGTATGTGATTTTTGAGGAATCGTAATAAACCTGAACGGCCTCAACGTGTCCCATATCGCTGTACGTTTCATAGGTTGGATTATCCTGAGCCCCACCCGTGTAACCGGATATGGCCTTTACAACGCCCGGAACTTTTTCAAAATCAGATTCCACACACCAGAAGCAGCCACCGGCAAAAGTTGCCGTCCGGACGATCGCTTTTATGTCTTTCATGTTTTTTTTACCTCCCTGCTGACTGCTGTCGGCGTTCTGACATCCGACGGCAAGACTAATCAAAATTATATAAGTCATGAATTTCTTCATTTTTACCTCCTGTAAAATTAATTCTCGCAGATCAAATATAAGCCCGATTCCGGGATTGTCAACGACGACTGATTTTCACTATTCATCATCAGGAAAGACCATAATCATTGCATCGACAGAAGGGAATGTTGTCGTTGATGGGCATGAAGAAGCTAATATAGGCTTGAGTGTTTACAGGAAAAGATAGCGGCCTTCCATGTGCAGGATTATCCTCAATTCCGTGTTATATTTTCCCTTTGTATTCCTTGAAGCCCCCCAGCAATTGCCGGAATGAAGTTGGCTTGTATTTTTCAAAACTTTCTTCGTCCACGTAAACGAAGTCGTACTCCACGTCCGTCTGCACCCGGTTGATGTCCTCGCACCATTGCGAGAGACGCGCCATCTTCAACGGCACGTCCAAATCTCCCTGCCCTTTGGTTTCGACAATGACAATCCGCCTGTCCGACAGCTTGACCATGAAATCCGGGTAATAGTTGGAGATATCGCCGCCCGCGTTCACGTAATCGAGCTTGAAATGGACGGCCGGATAGTTCTTCGCGAAAGAGACAACATCGCTGCAATCCTCCAGGAATGAGGCAAACCGCAGCTCCAGTTGGCTGTCGCCAATGATGCGGTTGAAGACGCTTTTCTTCGGGACAAGGTAGCCCTGGTCCTTGGCCACAAAAGGCCGGGTCTGACGCAACTTGATCGTGTCCCGGATTTCGGCGTCGCCTTTGTCCCGGACGAGGGCCATCATTTATCCTTCCCTTTAGCTTCGGGTCGATCAGTTCCGCTCTGGTTTCCGCTTCGTTCATGGGTTGTAAACTCCAATTTTCCAAACACCTTTTTCACGGAAAGCCGGAATCGTCTGTCGGCGGGCGGCGTTAAGCAAGGTGTTGATCGATTTCTGGCCCTTTTTCGCGCAATCGGCAAGCGTGGTTATCTTTTCGCCGCGCAGATAGGTAATTCTTTTGTGCAGCGACTCCGTCAGAGCGAGGGTGACAATCTTCTCCATTGTTTTAGCATTTTTTGCTTTGCTATATTCATTAAACGAGGCGTAATAAACCCGCTTCTCTTTATCCCGAATGATGATGCCGGGGGAACCCAAGCGCCTGAGCTGGAAATTGATGATTACCCGACCCATTCTACCATTGCCATCGCAAAACGGATGGATCGTTTCGAAATCAAGATGGAATTTGGCGATCTTGTCGGTAAAGTAATTAATGCGGTCGGCGGCAAATTCCCGCAGAATTGTCTCCATCATTTGTACGACATGTTCAGGCGCCGGTGCGATATGGGTTCCCACACGGACGTATTCGCCCGTGGTGCGGAAACGCCCCGCAATCGCATCGTTGATATTGCCGATCAGCATTTTGTGCAGAAGCAGAATCATCTCCAGAGAAAGTTCCGCTGCCTGCGCTTTGCTTTTGGTATATTCCATCACCCGGGCGAGATTTTTTGCTTCAAAAACTTCCCGCACCGGGACATGACGGGGAACTTCCATCTCCAGCAGAATGCGCTCCGTCTCCTTCAGCGTCAGCGTCGAATTCTCGATGGCGTTGGAATTGAAAACGCTTTCCGAAAGCTCGGCTTCATCAATAATTGCCAGTAAAGATTCTTTGCCCTGGGCAAGCCGGTCGTATTCGGCCTTCAGGTCTTTGATAGCGTTTTTTACCGGATTTGTTGTTGCCATGGGTAAGCCATACCTGCTTAACGGGTATTTGTCAAAGCATCGTTAATTTAACACGAAACAGGCAGCAATTAACGTTTTTTATAGAACCGTTCCCTTTATTGATGAACTCGTAAAAAGTCGCTTTTCCCTCCCCTGGCGGGAGGGAATAAAAGGGAGGGGGGAAATAACATTCAAGAATACGGCCACTTATCACCCCCACCCTAACCCTCCCCCGTCAATGGAGAGGAGATTTCGGACTTTTTACGAGATCATCTTTATTTATCCTCGCTTTTCTTCTTTGCAGGCGTCTCAGCATTGCCGAGTCGTTTGCTCTGTTTGGTCTCGATTTCATTGCTCATAGTCGAAAAACTCCTTTCGGATGAGGTAATCAATATCCATGAACGGGGGAAAGTGTCCCTCAATTTCCCGAATTTCCCGAATATCATCAGGCGCTGGCGATGATCTGCCGGACCGTTTTATCGATTTTGCTCATTTCTTCAGCCAGCCGACGCTTGATGTCGAGACGGAGGCGGCCCAGAGGAAGAGCGGCGAGGAAGGGCGGCGGCGGGTTTTCCCGAAGATACGCGGCGGTCTTCTCGTGGGCGGCCCGTCCGAAGGCGGCAAGGGTCCGATGGGCGGTGTTATTCTTATCGAATTTGGGAAAATAGACGTCCAGAATCTTCTTATGGACGTCTCTGGCCCCGAACAGTCCCTTGGACTGGAAGTCCTTCATCAGGGCGTTGGGGATGGCGGAATTGAGGACAGCCGTCAGGTAATAGGCCTCTTCCGGGTCATGCGTGGCGAACCAATAGGTTTTGTGATCGACGAAGAAATCCCGGTCGAGGTCATCGCGCCTAATCGAGACGGCATTGGCGTCCTTAGCGGAGGTGCTGTACAGGACGAGCCAGGGCGCGTCCAGATTCTGATTGGTCAGACCGTTCTGATAGTTAAGGCGGCCATTACAAGACATCTCCTTTGATTTTTCCGTTTTACTGATTTCCCAGATGTTGGATGCATCTCTGAACCAGCGGGCCGCGTTCAGCCAGCCCTCCCGGAGGAGATCATCGGGGGCATAGAGGAGGATGGTCTTGTCACCCTCGGCATTACGGTCTGCCGTCACGGGCAGCGCCACCAGGGAAGGGTCGTGAAGGGCGAAGGGCAGGATGCTCCGGGCAATGGCCGTCCGGAACAAAAAGCGGCTTTCGATCTTCCCCCTCAGGGTGATGCCCTTCCACGGTTCCTTGGCGTCGGCCTGAATGGCGAGGGCTGTTTTGATGGAGATCAGACGGTCTTCAAAGTCGGGGGGCGGCGCCTGGTCCAATTCGACGAAGTAAAACGCACGGGGGACGATGGTAGCCCCCTGCCGAAACCGTTTTTTGTAGGGATTCTCAATGGTCGTGGGCTTCGCCTTCCGGGTCGAGAAAGCCGATGCCCGGCCCTGCTTGGCGTAAAACCAATTTACGGGTGTTTCGTGTAGCCGGGGCGTCGCCGCCTGGAGATTGCAATTATGAGCGGTCAGACTGCCGTTGAAGACGACCCCCGGAACCCCGGTCGCCGGAAGATGGCGTTTTTTCTTTCCTTCTGCTTTTTCAGCGAAAAGGACGCAGGAGGGGACCCGGAACAGGGGGGAGACGCCCTGCAAATCCCACATTTGGGAGATTCGATAGCCCAGAGCCCGTCCGCTGCGGGTATTGTCGTGGTGATCGGCGCTGAAGAAACTCCGCGGGAGGACAAAGGCCAGCCTGCCCTTATCGTTCAGAAAATAAGCGCCGCAGTGGGCCAGGAAGATGGCGGCGATCTCCAGATGGGGAAAGTTGGCGGCCTTTTCGGGTTTTACATCATATCTTTCGGCCAATCCGTTCAGAATGTTCTGATATTCTTCGTTTTTAATGGCGCTGTAGGTGAACCAGGGCGGATTGCCGATGATAACGTCAAATTTCCCGGAAAGGAAATAGGGCTTGTAGAGGTTCTGAATGATGAATTTCCAGATGCTGTCCCGTCCTCGTTCTTTGACCTTCTTCAGCCCGAGATATATTTCGTAAAAACTGTCTGCCTGCAGGCGGTTGACGCCCCCTGAGACACGCCGGTTCAGGATGGTTGAAAATTCTTTCTTGGCCATCTTCGGCTGATGCAGATCCCAGGCGGACAATTCTTCACAGGCGTCCAGGGCGGCGTCAAACATGCGGACGTCCTCAAAGACCTGCGTATTCAGCACGTATTTCTCCTTGTCTATGGGCAGGGTAAACTCGTTGCCGAAAAGATCCTCCACGCCTTCGGGGGCTAAGAGGGTGTTGGCAAGGATAATATTCAGATGGATCGGCCTTTTCGCGCCAATGACGCCCTTCCCAAGGGCCAGAAGGAGGGTCGTCTTGGCGATTTGTACCGACAGGGGGTGGATGTCGATGCCGTAAACTGCATCGTTTATGTCCTCTACGGTCATTTCGGGATTGATGTCTCTCATCCGCCGGATGGCCGCCCTCAGAAAGGAGCCGCTGCCACAGGCAGGGTCCAGAATCCTGTCGCCGGGGGCAAACGTAAATTCGCCGACGATCCTCTCGCAGAGCCAATCAGGGGTGTAATATTCCCCCAGGGCGCGGCGGGTATCGAGATCGATCAGCTCCTGATAGACGCCTTTCAGGACGTCCTCGTCCACGTCGGTAAAGTCGAACCGTGAGATCTCCTGGGCGATGAGGCGGAAGGCTTTCCGTAGATTCCGGAAGCTCTGATCCCCCTTGACCCAGTGAAAGAAATCATTATCGACGAAGTTGCCGATGTTGCGCTTCTGAAAGATGCTGCCGTCGATAATCTCCCCGATTTCCTCATCGCTCATGTAATCATCGTTGGAAATAAAGGCGTAGGCCAACATCTTGGCGAAAACGCTGAGATAGGTGTGAATGAGAAAGATGGTTTCCCGGGCGTCGAAGGACCCATAGGCGACGCTGAGAAACTTGCGCCACTGTTCGAAGGCGACCTGTACCTCGCCATATCTTTGGGCTTCCCGGAACCAGGCGGTAAATATTCGATAGCATTCGATGAATACGCTGCTCTGGTATCCGAAAGCCTCCTCGATGCGCCTGAGGGTGGCCTTCTGTTTTTCCTCTTGAAAAAGAAAACGGTCGATCCAGTAATAAAAATCCTCGGCGTTGTCCTCGGTCAGGATCATGGCGGCGCTTTCGATTTCGTTCAACACGAGTTCGTCTTCCCGCAGGGAGTCCAAGCGATCCAGGCAGGACACATCGGGCGCAAAGACACGCCAGGTGATCAGATCGGAGGCGATAAGGGTAAAGTGATACCCCTCCCCCGATTTGAACTGACCGAGGAGGTAGCCGGCCAACTGTTCCTTCGCATGTTTCAGGGAGATTTTCAGGTCGTTTTCAAATTCGATGATGATCCGGCTGTAGAGCGTGTCGGCGCTGCCCCTGTGAAGGCCGTCCTTTCGGGGAATATTAACCACGGCGGCCTCGGCGCCCAGGGACATCCGGTCGATGACGCTCAGGATATCCAGATCGGCGCTGTAAAGTCTGTTTAAAAGGTCTTTGAATGCCTCTTTCTTCGTCAGTTCCTTGTTGGCCGTCTTGACTTTCAGCAGATATTGCCTGATCAGGTCGGTCTTGTCTTCAGCCATGAATACGCCTTCCTATAATATTGGGCATAGCTACAGACTGTCAACAAGAATTAGTGGCAGTCCCCAATTCACCCGATTAGAGATGTGCAGTTCCTCTAAGACGCACCTATAGTCTCAATTTCCTTCAACCACTGTGTGGACAATTCCATTTCCTTCCTGAAGTCATTCACGCTATCTAAAGAAAGGAACTTATTGAAGTCGCTCACCGCCTGCAAATGGTCACCCTTTATTTTCCAATTGAAAAACCCAAGACAGTAATGCAGTTGTACTCTGTCTGGCTCCTCGGCCACAATACGACATAAGAAATCTTCTACTTTAGCAATCAAGTCTGCCGTAATCTGACAACTCATTCCGCTGCGGTAATGGCGAATGGATTGCTTGAGATCGCCTTGATAAGCCGACAGAAAGGCCTGATTGAAATGCCAAACTGCGTCTCTGGCCTGCTTCGGTATTTGGTTTAGATAATGCGTTGATTTCTCTACAGCTCTGGCAGACAGGAAGAAGTATATGGAGGATAGGGTTAGCATTGCGGGCGTCTTCCGCGCCGCGGCCTCGGAATCATATTGTTCTAAAAATTCACCAAGCTTCACAATATGCATCTTGTCATGAGTCTTCGCCCATATTTCATAGGCATGTTGCGCTCTAGCCTCAAACAGCTCTGCCAATCTTTGTGGAATTCTCTCTCTTAGTTTTACAAATACCGGGAAATCGGTGCCAATCTGTTGAATCCTCGTTCGGACATCGGAATAAAGCCCTTCGGCGTACTGCAAATCTCCGGAAACAGCGGCTGCTATTCCAATTACATACTTAGCAACGACATCTGCCCACTCGGAGGTGAATTGGAAAGACAGGAGATCGTTTTCTCTGGCCAGAAGAACCTTTCTCGGCAATAGCTCGGAAAACTCATGTGCGATTTTCTGGCTTACATCGTCGGCAATTGGCTTATGGGCTACTATACCGTCAAGTTCTAGAAAGTAACGCTCAAAACCATCCACCCGTCGAGTACGCACTCTTCCGTATATTAGAAAATGAGCTCTTGTCTTCAGGCGAAGTTCCTGAGCGTCATCGTGGTCGATGACTTTCTCTGCCGTATATGCAGGTATCTCCATAAACTGAAAGGACCGACCAGTTCGACCTGACTTGATCAGTCTCTGCAATGACAGAACAAAATCCTCACGAACCTTACATGCTGCCTCCTCGTCACTACACCATAGTGAAACAGCAAAGCCAACCTTGCCCTTTCTTGTCTTTGGCAATCGCCTTGCGCAAAGCCAAGCAACTAGTATTGCCGCATATGTTCCGACGATGACGAGAACAGCCACTACAAGAGACAGCTTCGTGGCGGAAATGAATGCAGTTTCCAAAACGATGGCCAGAAGTATTGCCGTGAGCAATCCGGATGGCTGACGCCACCCTTTGGTCAGAATTGGTATGAATCTGTCGATGCAGTCACCCATCCTTGCTCCTCCGCCTATACCCTATGTCTATTTGTGCATCTCTAACAAATTATTCTAAAGTTTCCGGATAACTCCACGCCCCACGGGAATATTCAGGGCTCTATGCAATGACCATTTATCGGTTGTCTTTGCACTTGCGGACTACCGGCTTTCCCTATCCCTTTCTAAGTATTCTAAAATAATACTAATCTCTTGACGATTTTTTCACAACCATTTTTTGGTCTTTCCGTATATCATATCAATGGAGGTAATTGCAAAAGTCCTCCGTTTGTCATTCCGAATGAAGTGAGGAATCTAAGAGGTATTGATATCAAAAGATTTCTCCCGGAGTTTATCCCGAGCGGGACTCCAAGATTCCTCGCTTCGCTCGAAATGACATAGAGCGAGGGAGTCGAAATGACAGTTGATGCTTTTTTTGACTTTTGCAATTACCTCGTATAAAATCGAGCTTTAGAGGAATTTATCATGCAAAGAACGGAAGCCATTCAGGGAGAAAAATTTCTCGACGTGATCAAGAAAATCGAGGGCGTGGCCTCTTCCCAACAGCGGTTCATTAAGGAAATGCTGTCGCAACACAAACAGACGCCCGCTTTGACCAAAAAACGAATTCTGAAAAAGAGCTTACAAGGAGAATAACCATGAAGAACATAGAGATGAAGTTAGAAGGCAATATCCTGACCATGAAGGTCGATCTTACCAAAGAATTTGGCCCGTCATCATCAGGAAAGACTATAATCATTGCATCGTCAGAAGGGAATGTTGCCGTTGATGGG
>DATESZ010000251.1:0-7086 GCA_035283845.1 Syntrophales bacterium
TGGAATGAGAAGTACAAGCTAAGCCCTAAGGTATTCAGGTATGAGAAAGAGGTAGCGCCATGAGCGAGCAGAAGACATACAGGATATTTGTGCCTGAGAGTGATCTTGGGAAATTTGCCGATCAAGCGGGGAAGGAATTTAAAGAGACACTTATCGATGATTTGAGAGGTTAAGAAGATGAAGACAAGATCAACAATGATAGTGAGCGCCAGGGAGGAGTTTGAAAGACGGCAAACCGAATACGATAGCGTAGTCCCTACCTGGTGTCCGATGTGCCCCGCTTGTTGCGGCATTGAGTTATTCGTCAAGGATGGCAAGGTGCAAGAAGTGGGTCCCATGCTGGAACATCCGATGGGGTTCTTGTGCCCAAGGGGCGAAGCCTCAATAGAATGGGAGTACTCTCCTGACCGTCTCACTTATCCCAAGAAGAGGGAGGGGAAAGAATGGCGAAGATTATCATGGGATCAGGCCTTGGATCTGGCTGCTAATGAGCTGAATAAGATTAAGGAAAAGTATGGACCCGAAACCTTGGCGGTTCACATGGGGAATCCTTTCATTGACTCGTCCATAGATGTTATGACAAGAATCTTCACTCAGGCTTACGGCACGCCCAACTTTTCCACCGGAGCCTGCTACTGTAACTCCGTAATGGTCATGTCCAATCGTCTGACTTTTGGCAATTCAACAATGCCGAGCGGCTATCCAAATTCCAAATGTATAGTAATGTGGGGTACAAATCCTGCGGATTCTTCTCCTACCCAGTTAGCGCCTATTCAAGAAGGCAGAAAAGCCGGCGCCAAAGTCATCGTCGTTGATCCCCGCGTGACCAAAACTGTCAAGGCAGGGGTTGACCTTCATGTCAAGGTGAGGCCTGGGACGGATGGCGCTCTGGCCTTAGGTTTGATTAAGGTGATTCTGGATGAAGAATTGTATAATAAAAAATTTGTTGAGGAGTGGACCGTCGGCTTTGACAAGCTGGCTGAAGCGGTGAAGGAATACACCCCGGAAAAAGTAGAGGAGATAACCTTGGTTCCCGCAAGCACCGTCAGAGATTTTGCCAGAATGTTTGCCACGAATAGACCGGCCTGTATCGCACAGGGGATTTCGCCGCAGCATGCTGTCAACGCGCTGGATGCAAACAGGGCGATGACGATTCTTCTGGCGATAACGGGCAATATCGATGTGCCTGGCAGTAATTGCTATTCCGTCAAGCAGGGTTATAAATTCCCTGGGGTTTGGGAGACATCTCCGCCTCCCAAGCGGATTGGCTTAAAAGAACATCCCCTCTTTGTTGAGATGTACAGGCAAAATTCAAACAACCTTGTTTATGATCAGATGCTGACCGGAAAGCCATACCCCATTAAGGGACTGATTGTTCTCGGCTGCAATGTGATGTTGACTTGGCCCAATACCAACAAGGTCAGAAAGGCCCTTGAGAGCCTGGATTTTATGATGGTTATTGATGTAATGGAAAGCTCGACCACCAAGATGGCGCACCTCGTCCTGCCGGCAGCCACCTGTTTTGAGAAGGACGACATTAAAAACTATGCTTTTGCCGGTCTTCCCATGATGGGAATGTGTCGAAAGGCCGTTGAACCTTTGGGTGAGGCCTGGCCTGAGTTTAAGATTTGGACTGAACTTGGCAAAAGGATGGGGTATGGAGAGTGGTTCCGCTGGAAGACCTCCGATGAACTATTCCAGGAGATAACGGCGCCTATCAACATCGACTATAAAGAGTTAAAAGAGTTATCCCGGGGCGCCTTTTATGGACCCAAACAAAATCTGAGAAAATATAAAAAGGGGGGATTCGATACGCCCTCTAAGAAGATTGAGATCTATTCGGAGAAATTAAAAACCTATGGCTATGATCCCTTTCCCAGCTATAAAGAGCCTGCAGAGAGCCCTTTAAGCCAGCCCAATTTGGCCAAGGAATACCCTTTGACGCTTACTAACGGATCGAGGAGTATTTATTTCACCCATGGCCAGCACCGTAATATACGCAGTTTGCGGGAGAAATGCCCCGAACCTTTCCTCGAAATCAATCCTACTGATGCCGAAAGATTGGGCATTAAAGATGGTGAAAAGGTGATGGTGGAAACCCTGAGAGGAAGTGTCGGGATTAAGGCCAAGGTCACTAAGGACATTATGCCCGGTGTGGTGAATATGATGCATGGATGGGATGATAGTAACGCCAATGTGCTTACTAATGACGAAGCCAGGGATCCCATCAGCGGATTTACTGAATTCAGGGTAAATCTATGCCGAGTAAAGAAAATTCCGGAAGGGGAAGGAGCTTGACAATGGAATATTTTGGTTATGCCGGTTGTATCCTTTATGTCGATTTGACCACCGAGGAAATCAGGAAGGAACCCTTGGATATGGGAATGGCAAAAAAGTATCTCGGGGGGATGGGCTTTAGCAAAAGATTGGTTGCCAATATGGCCGATCCCCTGGTTGATCCCCTTTCACCGGGAAACTTCATGGTATATGCCCCCGGCGCCCTTGCCGGTACGATGACGCCCGGGGCCTCAAAGTTATTTCTCACCTATAAACAGCCGGCGACCAATACCTGGGGATCAGCGTCAGGCAGTGCGGCTTTGGGTTTCATGATCAAAGCTGCGGGATATGATGCTGTGGTGATCAGCGGGAAGGCCTCCAGGCCGGTCTACTTGCTGATCGAAGATGAACCTAAAATTTGCGAAGCCAAAGGGATTTGGGGTCTCGATTTGTTTGAGGCCACTAAAGCCTTATGGAAAAAGCACGATTTCTGCAGCGTCCATACGATGGGAACGGCCGGCGAGAACCTGGTTAAGAATTCTTTCGGAATGATCGATAAGAGAAGCACCCTTGGTCGCGGCGGGCTCGGAGCGGTGATGGGGTCGAAGAATCTTAAGGCAGTGGTCGCCCGCGCCGGAGGCAAAGGGATTAGAATTTTTGATCCGAAGGGGTTCATGAAGATTGTAAACGAGGTTTACAAACCTATGATTGAAGACCCGCTTCGCGAGGCTTGGAGAGAGCATGGCGTACTTTTAGGTTGGCCCAACTGGGCCAAGGCCGGATTTTCTTATAGGAATTTTAGTAAGTTCCTCCCGGAGGAAAAGGTTCTTGAGCTTTACGACCCTGGGGAGTTTTATAAAACTATCGTAAAAACGCGTCTTGCTTGCGCTACCTGTCCGGTGGGAGATAAAGGCCGTTTCGATGTCATTGCCGGGGAATTTAAGGGGAAGGAAGTGCTCGTCTCTGAGCTTCTTCAGGAGATTGTTTCTACCGCTGTGAGAATGGATATAGGTCCTGACTATAATAAGAGACTTGTAATACTGGACACTGCGGACAGGTACGGGTTGGATATATTGGAAACAGCCTGGCTTCTTGATTGGGTCATCGATCTTCAAGAAAGGGGGATACTGACGAAGGCGGATACGGATGGTATGGAGCTGAAGAGAGATTTCAACACTGTCATGACGTGGATGGAAAAGATATCGAAGAGGGAGGGCTTTGGCGATGTACTGGCCGATGGCTGGCTGGGGGCAATTCAAAGGATTGGTCGGGGTAGTGAGAGGTATGCAGTCCACTGCAAGGGCTTATCGCCTTCCTTTATAGATCCCAGGATAAGTTTTAACCCTGAGGCATTTGAAGAATGCATTTGCCCGAGAGGCGCCACGGTTGTAACGGCTGAGTCGCCCGCCGTTCTTCCGATGAGGCCTTTGGATAAGATTTGGAGGCATTGCGACAAGATGCGTATTACCGAGGAGGCCAAGGAAGAAGTCTTCGCCATTCCTGATGAATTCAGCGTCCCTTTACTTACGAGTCGGGTTGAGGAATGGTATCAGTTAAACAGCAGTTTAGGCATCTGCGCCCGCCAACAGATCCAGCAGCGTCATAATTTCAAGAGTATGTATCAGTTGTACATTGCTGCCACCGGGATGGATATAAGTGAAGAGGAGATGCTTGGAGTAGGAGAGAGGATCATTAATTTGGAAAGAGCGTTTAACGCGTTGTGCGGGCTTTCCAGAAAGGACGACAAGTTTCCCGAAAAGTGGTTTGAACCTTTGGAAACGGTCGAAGAGCCTAAGATAAGGAAGCCCTTAACCGACTATTACCGCAAGGCAGAATTGACCAGGAAGGACGTGGAGAAGATGTTTGATGAATATTACGCTGATAGAGGCTGGAATGTGCAGAAAGGGGTTCCTACCAGGGAGAAGCTTATTGAGCTCGGGTTAGAAGATGTGGCAGATAAGTTATTGAAGTATCAAGGAATCAATGGGAAGGGAGGATAAAGATGCTGAAATTTACAAAAGCGGCAGAAGAAGCGCCTTGCAAAGAGGCCTGCCCGGCAGGAATTGATATTCCTCGTTATATCCGCTCGATACGTGAGGGCAAATTTGATAATGCATTGGCGGTTATCCGCGAGAAGATCCCTTTCCCTTCGGTTTGCGGGCGGGTCTGTTTTCGCCCTTGTGAAGTTGTCTGCCAAGCAAGGTATTTAGGCGGGCCTGTTGGTGTTAATGCGCTTAAGCGTTTTGTAGCCGAACAAGTCCCGGTGGAACCGACTGAGGGAGCATCTTTCGTCAAGCCTTCCGGTAAACGGGTGGCTATCGTCGGATCGGGACCGGCCGGATTAACAGCGGCATACTATTTGGCGAAGCTTGGACATGGCGTTACGATTTTTGAGAAACTTCCTGAGGCAGGGGGCACGATGCGATTTGGCATACCCGCGTATCGCTTGCCGATCGACGTGCTCAACAGGGAGATCGATGGTATCACAAAGGTCGGAGTTGAGATAAAAACCGGCACGAAGATTGAGTCCCTTAGCGATCTTTTTGACCTGGGCTATGATGCGGTTTTTGTAGCTGTTGGCGCCCACAAGAGTGTCAGAATGGGCATCGAAGGAGAGGATGACCCGGCAGTCATGGAGGTCATCTCCTTCCTAAGAAGGGTAAACTCGGGGGAAAGGTCCATAGTGGGAAATCGGGTAGTCGTGGCCGGCGGCGGCAATGCGGCTATCGATGCAGCACGCACCGCTCTGCGACTGGGGGCAAAGGAAGTAACAATCGTCTATCGTCGCTCGCGAGATGAGATGCTCGCCGATTCCTCTGAGGTGGACGAAGCTATCTCGGAGGGAGTAGAGGTCCTTTTTTTGGCTGCGCCCAATAAGATAATCAGAAGAAATGGCAAGGTCGCGATAGAGTGTATCCGAACGAAACTTGGCGAGGCAGATGCGAGCGGAAGAAGGCGACCCGAGCCAATCTTGGGGAGCGAATTTAGTCTGGATGTCGACACGGTGATTGCCGCCATTGGTGAACAACCGGAGATTCCTGATCAATTCAGGCTCTCAACCACTCAGGAGGGTACGCTCAAGGTCGATTCAGAGACTCTTGCCACAAGCAGAGAGGGAATTTTCGCCGGTGGAGATGTTGTAACCGGACTATCCTCTGTGATCGAGGCAATTGCCATGGGAAGAAAGGCAGCTTCTTCAATAGACAAATGCCTTGGCGGTGAGGGCATCATCGAGGAGAAATTGGCATCTCCTGAGAAAAGCATCAAACCCTTAACGCCCGGGCTGCCTCTGGACTTTCCTGTCGAGAGACCCAAATTACCCCTCGAAGAACGATTGAAAGGCTTCGCCGAAGTAGATTTGACCTGCACGGAAGCTTCCGCTTTGGAAGAGGCAACAAGATGTCTGATGTGTGATCTGCCTATAGTGGCTGACGGTACGAAGTGTACGGTGTGTATGGTTTGTCAGATGATCTGTTCCTTGAGGTTTTCAGGGAACTCCTTTAACCTATCGGAATCGGCGATAAAACTTAAGCGGACTGAACAGGGGACCTGTGAGATCGAGTTCACCGACAAGTGTGATCATTGCGGTCTCTGCGCAAGGTATTGTTCTTACGGCAGCCTTACTCGATCAATTTAAAGAAAGAGGCGGTGGATTATGGAGAAAGAAGTCAGACAAACAGATGTTTTAGTCATCGGTGGGGGGATTGCCGGTATTCGGGCGGCCATCGAAGCTCATGATAACGGAGCTGATGTCATCCTGGCCAACAAGGGGCCCTTTGGCAGGGATGGCGCTGCCGTGTGGATGGCCGGAGCGGGTTTTCAGGCTGCCCTGTATCCTCCTGACAGCCTTGAGCAGCATATAGAGGATACTATCAGAGGGGGGAAGTTTCTGAACAACCAGGAGCTTGTTAAGGAATTCCTGTCATTGGCTCCCAAGGCGCTGGAAGAAATTTCAAAATGGGGGATGAGGCTGGGGAAAAAGGGGGATAAGTTCTTGCAGGCGAGGTTGCCGGGGGAGACTTACGCCAGAAGCATACATCATGAAAATTTCGGCACGATGCTGGGAGCAGAATATAGAAAGATCCTTCCCCGTCAGGTTAGGAGGAGAAAGAAGATCAAGGTGGTAGAAGATATATTTATTTTTGATCTTCTTAAAAACGAGGGAGAAGTGGTGGGAGCGATGGGACTTGATCTTGTCAAGGGAAGACCTGTAGTGATTCGGGCCAAAGCCACTATTCTGGCTACCGGCGGTTATATGGCCTGTTATTCCTTTAATACGGCAAATTCCACTTGTACAGGCGATGGCCATGCTGCCGCTTATCGAGCCGGAGTTACTATGACCGGCATGGAGTTTGTCCAATTCTTCCCTACCGCTGCGATTTGGCCGCTAACCGTTCATGGCGATATCTTCCCTTATGCTTTGTTACTATATATTTACGGCATGTTTTATAACAAGATGGGGGAAAGATTCATGGAGAGGTATTATCCTGTGGAGAAAGACTGGGCGACTCGTGAGGCTGTCTCGAGGGCTATTGCCAAGGAGGTCAGGGAGGGGAGGGGTTCTCCGCACGGCGGCGCCTATCTTTCCCTCAAACATATTCCCAGGAACCTGATGAGTGCCTTCCTTGAAGCCAATAAAGAATCCCTGTTTCTCCAGAGTTTAGAGAACGCCGGCTTTGATATCAGGGAAGATGCAATGGAGGTGGGACCCGGCGCTCACTATGTTCAGGGGGGGTGCTGGATCGATGAAAAATGCAGGACGAATTTAGGGAGGCTTTATGCCATCGGCGAGGTAGGATCAGGAGGAAA
>DATESZ010000252.1:0-28742 GCA_035283845.1 Syntrophales bacterium
GGGGGGGGGGGGGGGGGGGGGTGGGGGTGATTTTCATCCTTCGTTGTGCCCGACCCGGGCATGGGGGGTTATTCCCTTCAATCATTATATCGGCATTCTGTAAAAATACTTAAAGAATATCTCATGTCCTTATATCAAGAAACCGCGGAACGACGTTCTGTTTTGTCAATACCTTACGGTTGACGGGAAAAGGGGAAGGGCTAATTTTAGCCGCCGCGTCGCGAAGTTTCCGAACGTGTGATTGTAAACGTTCAGCGCAATCCCGGTCCAGGGTAGTGGTATCCTCAAGAAGTTTCCTGAACTCACGTCTGAACTCCTTCTCGCCTTCCCGTCTCACAGCGAGCGGGCCGATCGCCGAATCAATTCTGTTCACCAGGTCTATGAATTGCTGGCGCTCTGTCAGGAGAACATTTATGGCATCTACATCCTCGCCATCCAAAGCGTCACGCAGGGCGACGGTTGCTGACCTGAATTTTCCGAGAATCGTAAGTTTTTCAGCAAAAAGATTATCCATGGGCCATTATCCCATCGATGCATACTGAACTATTGCCTGGTTGCCATAGGTCGGTCTTTGCACAAAGGGGGCGGGAGCGGCCGTCTTAACAGGAGATGGCGTAAAAATTTCCTTCCAGGCGCTGAGCAATTCCTCAAACATGTCGATAACTTCATCAAATGCCTTTGCATCTTTCTTCAAATCGCCGTCAATCAGCCTGTTGCTCATATAGTGATACAGGGCATCGAGGTTTTTGGCCACTTCACCACCCAACTGGAAATCCAGAGCCTGGCGCAGTTCATGGAGGACATCAATCACCTTCTGGAGGGATTTTGCCTTGGCCTCAAACTCCTTCAATTCAAAGTGCGTTTTCGCTTTTTTCAAATTAACGATAGCCAATTCATAGCACATAAGCACTATTTTTTTTGGATCTGCCGTCAAGACGCCTGCTGTCTGATAGGCACTTATGCCATTCTGATACATATGTTCTTATTCCCCTTTCTTAATAATTATTGGCCCGCATTAGCGGTAAGCATACTAATCTGACTCGATAACCAACTGCTCTGGCTCTGAAGTTTGCTCAAGGCCATCTCCATGGCCACGAAACGGTTGATCAACATCTCGGATTTTCTCTCCAACGTGGCCTCCATCTGCGTTATCCGTGTTTCGTAACTATCGATACTATCTTGAAGAGAGGTTTGTTTGAAGCCAACATATCCATCGGTGCTATCGGTGATGAAACCTAAAAGCCGGTCCATCAGATCCCCAATTCCGAGGGACAGGGTGAAATCCGATGTCGTTGTCCCTGTGCCGGTATAAGTGATCGATAATCCGTCGGCGTTGTTGCCGCTGCTCGACAGGGACAATGTCTGCCCACTCCCGGTGGCCGTTGCGCTATTGATGGTTCCCGCCACGTTTACACCGTAAACCTGTGTGGCGGTGGCTAATCCCAGCGCACTTCCCCCGGATTCGTTTACTACAATAACTTTGCCAGTCCCATACGTGTTATGGGTGAGAAGAAGCTCATTGCTTCCCGTCTTGGACGCGGTGATGTTGATCGCATATCTGCCTGCTGTCGTGGTGCTCACCGTCCCGAAGTCGAGTCCGGAAATCGCTGACGTGTTAATCGTAAAGGAGAGGCTGCTGTCCCCGGACTGCTTATCCGTGATGATCAATTTTCCGCCGCTCATACTGGCCGTGACCTCCTCGTCAAACTCGTCTTCAATGTTCGACAGAAGATCGCCGAGTGTTTTTGTGGTATCAACAATATAGCTTCCAGACATCTGGAGACCGTTTCGCTTCGTTCCCGAATAGGTGATCGTAAGTCCATTGACCGCGCCGGTTATCCCGCTAAAAAGCGTTGACGAGGAATATCCGGTGTTGTTGCTTCCTTGAAGTTGTTCCGTATAGGTCTTTGCCAATTCCGAGTTGACAGCATTGACCACGTCATCGCGACTCATACCGGTGGTGAGGCTCACGGTTGCCAGTCTCCCCGATGCATAATCCTGAACGGTCACGGTTTCATCCGCGAGGAGGCTTACGGGCATGGCCGCGCCGCCCGTGAGGGTCGTTCTGGTGGCGGCCTGCGTTATATTCACTGAATAAGTCCCCCCCTCTGTGGAATCGGTATGGCCGACATATTGAAGCTGGGAATTCGGGGAAGAACCGATGGCGACAAAAAGTTTCTTTACATCGTCAAAATTCGTTGTCAGCGCGGCCGTCAATTTTGTATCATCGATGGTGAGGTTGGTATTGCTGTCCAGGGAGATGCCGATCAGGGAGAGCCGGTTGTAATCGCTCGACAAACCGTTAACCGTATTGGTTACCGTGCTGATGAGGTCCGATTTGACCGTGGAGAGCGTCCCGTCTCCGAAAAGAATCCCGCCTGTCGTATTTGTTTCTTCATCGTAACTGAATTGGGTATTTATATAACTCATGATGCTGTTAAAGGAGTCGGCCATGCTCGTGATTTTTGTTTTGATCGCTGCCATATCCCGGTCAACCTTGAGGGTTACCGTTGTGTCAGTTTTTTCTCCCACCAGATTCAGCGTCACGCCGGGGATAACATCGGAAATGGTGTTTGAGGATTTCGTGATGGTCACATTATCGACGTTCAGTTGCGCGTCTTCGCCGGCGGCAAGCTGCATACTCCGGCCTTCGGTTGACAGGGAAACTGTCCCGAAATCAAGGGAGCCCCCCGCCTGATTGTTCGTGACGAGAGTCATTTCAAGCTGGCTGTCTCCCGCTGTGGTATCCGTGACTGTGATTTTCCCCGTCCCGTCGATGGTTGCCGTCACCGTGGCGCCGAAGGTCGTTTGGATCTGGGTAAGGAGATCATTCACCGTGCCTGTCGCTGCATTCGCAATTGTATATGAGCCTGATACGGCTGTGCCGTCGTGCTTTTTTCCAGTGATTGTAAAAGAGGTATTATTCTGAACGTTGGCGCCATCGATCGTATTCCAGACGGTTGCAGACGTGATAGGTAATGCACCTGCAACATTGGCGACGCTTCCCTTGACCACCTGTGTCGTTGTGCCATAATTACCCTTCACAATCCCCAGCATCTGAAGGATATTGCCGTTGTCCACGAAAGAGGTGGTGCCGCTGATGTCGATCCGGTATTTGATTTCACCGTCCACTGTTTCGTTTACGACGGTGGCCGATATACCGCCTCCGATGAGATTAATATTCGAGGCAATAGTTGTAATGTTCTCGTTGGAGAGATCGATCAACACGCCAGTTCCGCCGATCGTAACGCTCGTACTCCCTGGAGGGCTGGAGAGTCCTAATAACGTACCCACAACTCCCGACGCATCGCTGAAAAGGTCGCTTTTCATACCATCGCTGGTCGGTGTCTTTATGGTAGGTGTGGCTGACGTAATGAACCCCAGCGACTGCAGGACATTCGCAGAAGAGCCTTCCAGGATGTTGATTCCGGTCGAGCCCGTATCGTCACTCGACAGAGCCAGGTGGTAATTGGTCGATGAATGCTGGACAATGCTTGCCGTGACCCGAGAGGGACTCGTCCCCGTGTTCACGGCGTTGATTTTGTCCCTGATGTTTGCCAGCGTGTCGGTGGAGACTACATGCACCACCTTGTCCGATATCAGGATGTCCCCGGCCAACGACAGCGCCGTATCGGAGGCGGTAAAATTCGTGGAGGAAATTTTTTCCGACTGGGCTAAATTAGTTACCTTGATGTTGTACATCCCCGGTGATGCCGTGGTAGCGGTAGTCGCCGTAAACAGGCTGGAGGCGGCGGTCGTGGTATTCGATGTTGTAGATGCTGAATATACTTTGAAGGCGTCCTCAGCGCCGAGAGCGCTCGCTGCTGTTTTGAGAGCGAGGAGCTTGGTGTTCACCCCCTGCCATTCCGTAAGTTTATCACTATAGTCCGTTTTCTTATTTGTAACGAGATCTACCTTGCGGTGATCGATGGCAATCAACTGATCGACCATGGTACGCCAGTCAAAACCGCTGGAAAGACCGCTGATTAGGTTGGTGCTTGTGGCCAAAGGGCTATCCTCCTCTGTTTCGTCTCTGCATGTTTTATCGGCAAATATTGCCTGATACTTGAGGCTCTTGCAAAACTCTTCCAAATATGTTTCCCCTCCCTTGACGGGAGGGGGGTAGGGGGTGGGTGAAGTTGCAACATGCTGATTTAATGGCAATCACCCCTCCACCCTTAACTATCTCCCGCCAGGGGGGAGGGGACTTATTGGTACTTTTGCAAGAACCTCACTTGAATTATTTTAATATGAGCAAGAATTCTGCCAAAAAAGGAAGGCCCGCTTCCTTTTGGGTAGCGGGCCTTCCTGGTCAGTTGGAAAGGTTAGAATTATTTGAAGAGAGACAGCATCAACTGTGGCGACTGGTTGGCCTGGGCCAGCATGGCAATACTGGCCTGCATCAAAATCTGGTTCTTCGTGAAGGCAGTCATTTCAGACGCCATATCCACGTCGCGGATGACCGATTCGGCCGCCTGAACGTTCTCGATACTCGATTGCAGATTCGCAGCCGCGTAAGACAACCGGTTCATGGAGGCGCCGATGGTTGCCCTTGCCGCAGTCAGAGCACTGATGGCGCTGTCGACCGTTGTGAGCATGCTCTGCGCTTCGGTCTGAGTGTCGAGCTTATCAACGATTAAACCTGAGTTCAATGTTCCTGTTGTGACACCAGAGATGTTGAGGGATATTTGGTTGTTAGAGTCGTTTCTCGCACCGATCTGGAAGACGTTTCCGCTACCAGATGACGTGACGGTAAAGTTCACGTTTTCAAGGTCATCCTCAGTGTATTTCGTACCGAGGTCAAAGGTGATGCCCAACGTGCTGAAATTGATACTCGTGGCTGTGCCCGGGGAGACATTTGAAATTGTTTGCGTGACTGTACCGTTTCCCAATGTCAAGACGCCCGCGCCCGCTGGAGAAAATGTGTAAACACCTGAAGAAGCGGCTGCAACATTCAAGGTGCTCAACCCGGTTTCTCTGATTTCGATGCTGGAGGCCAAACCAATACCGCATGCCGTACCCACGGTGCTCGCGGCCCAAATCCTCATGGTAATGCCAAGGTTGGCAAAACTCAAGGTCTGCGTGGCTGCAGAGACAGTGCTCATTGCCGTGATAGTGGCCGCCTCCGTTATGGTACCGTTTGATAACCACACCGTGGTTCCTGCATCGGTAGCGGTAATCGCCCATGTTCCAGAGTATGCCATTGTAGAATTTAACGACGTAATACCGGAGAAGTTGGTAAGCATGGGTGAGGTTGCTGTAAATGACCCTGAATAGACATGGGTTAGATTCCCATATACCTGTAATAGATTTGATCCTGCTACTGCGGAATAGGTGAAACTAGCCGCTGCCTTTGAAGCTCCGAACGTCCCGTCGAGCAGGGCGGTGCTCCCGTATTTCGTTGAATTGGCAATCCGGTCGATTTCTGAAACGAGGGCGTTGCCTTCAGCGTTAAGTTTGGTTCTTTCAGATGAGCCCACATTTGCCGATGCTGCCTGGGTTGCAAGTTCCTTCAACCGGGTCAGCATGTTACCGATCTGCTCCATACCGCCTTCAGCGACCTGCAATAGCGCATTGGCTTCCGTCGTGTTTCTCGATGCAACCCTGAAGCTGGCGATATCTGCCCTGAAACCTTCAGAAATGGCGAGACCGGCGGCATCATCCGAGGCCTTGTTTATTCGGAATCCTGAAGAGAGTCTCTCCAGCGATTTCGACATAGATTCATCAGCGCGCGTTAAATTCTTATGTGCATTCATTGCCGCTAAATTATTTTGAATTCTAAGTCCCATGATTTTAATCCTCCTTGATGGTTTTTTCTTTGGCATCCTTGCCAAAGCAGTTTAAGGTTTTTGTTTACCCCGGTAAATGCTCTCGCTATCTACGGGAACCGCCGCTTTTTCCCTCTCTGTTTTCCCCTCCTTTCTGTTGTTTTGCCGAAACTGATATATTCATTTGACATGTATATCGGAAAGAAAGACAGATTACTTTAGGATTTATTTACTACGACGATTTGATGTGATGGAATGTAATGTAATGGTGGAGGCGCCTGGCGGCTGCGAGGAGGAAAGTTCAGATGGCGCGAGCAACCTCCTCGTCCAATCTCTTTTCAGTTTTTTCCAGAAGATCTTTTGTAAGTGTTAAATCCATCGCCACCTTCCCCCCTTGCTTATGCCAACGATGGTCCATCTTCCCGGTGAGCCTCTTTACCACTCATTGTTAGGGGGTTTCACTCACAAGAGGATTTGGGGTAATTGTAACCAATGCGCTCAAGATATTTTTTAGCCGTTGGATTATCAGGGTCAAGATTGAGAACTCTCAGAAAAAAGTTTATAGCGCTATCCCTGTCATTCCAGTGAAGGCTTACTTCCCCAAGGGTGGTATAGGCGGCAACAAGATTGCCTCCGATATCGATCTCAATTTCTAGTTCCTTGAGGGCCTCATTATACCGTTTATGATTCAATAATATGATCGCTCGGTGACAGTGCACATCGGGGTAGGTTGGCTGAAGTTCAAGAGCCCGTTCAAAATTATCAAGCGCCCCCTGATCATCGCCCACGGCGGCGTATGCCCGACCTATCAGAAAGAAAACGGCGGGATGCCTGAGCCCCTTCTCAATTCCAGGATTCAGCAAACGAATAACTTCTTCAAATTGATTCCTTCTTAAATAAATCTGTCCCAGATTATGGCAAGCCCCCAGGTGGTCTGCTTGCCTTGAAAGAACCCACAGATATGCTTTTTCGGCTTCCTCTTGCCTGTCAAGCCTGTCCATGGCCAGGCCCCTGTTGAAGTGGAGGTCGGGCATGTCCGGAAAAACAGTAAGACCCCGGCCTGCAATCTCCAATGCCTCCTGAGGCAATCCCAATTCAAGCAATTGATCGGATAGACCTTTGTATGCCATGGGATCACGGGGGTTTTCATCCAGTCGTTTCATCCCCAGCGCCAGATATGAGGTCTGTTTGCGCTTGATTCGGTCCCCTCTTACTTTGCCGTAATGATGGATCGGAATACCGGCATTAAAGGTAGTCTTTTTTGATTGCGCGATTGACTGGGTAACCGTTTCATGCACCTGACCGGTAAAGTATATCGAGGGGTCGTTCCTGAAGAGCCGAATCAAATCACTGCCTATATATCCCGGGAATCCCGCCCCTTCCTCATAATCTCCAGGATTTAAAGTCAGATTGGCCAGATTGGAAGTGCTTTCATAATTTCTCAATGTAAAGAAAAACCCGTCGGCATGAACCGTATCCAGCACCCCTTTAATCCTGCCCAGGTCTCTTGTTGCTATGACCTCGTCTGCATCCATAATCAATATCCATTCGCCTGTTGCATAGGATATGGACTGGTTCCGGTGTTTGCTGAAATCGTCTTCCCAGGCATGTCGAAAAATTTTCGCCCCGAAAGATACCGCAATCTCGATTGTCCGATCTTTTGATCCGGTATCCACGATGATGATCTCATGGACAAGTTCTTTCACGCTTGCCAGACATTTGGCAAGAAATTCTTCCTCGTTTTTTGTGATCATGCAGAGGGATATATTGCCCCCCGAATTGAATTCTGATGGCCTCATTGCAGAATCCGCCTTTCACATTCGTATGCAGTGTGAGAGGATGCGCCCGTAAGTATGTCTATAGCATGTTTGAAATCGTATTGAATGAGATCCGACAAGGTTGTGTAATCCCGTGCCTGCATTGCGCGCGTGGCCTCATTGATGGCCGGCGTAAGGCATTGAACCAAAGCCTCTGAGATATTTTCATCTGTATACTTCTCTTTTATATAGGATATAATCTTTATCCATTGGCCGATATATTCGGGAAATAAATCCATGAAGCCTTCGCTGTCTCCGCGATGCAATTTTTGCAGTAAATGATTTCCCTTCCTGTAAATATAATCCGTGCTTCCAGAAATCCCTGCTCCTTTGAAATCCCCTCTTTCCGGATGATCCGGGAAGTTTGGAATGCCTTGTATGTTTGAGATTTCGTTAACCGGTATCATCGTCTGATCGGATCCTGGTCTTGCATATGTCAGATACAATTTCACTTTCTCCGAAAAGAAGTCGACATCTGTGATTTTAGCTCTCGTTAAGGCTTCGGAAATATTGAAAGCCTTGCTGACATGTTCCGGTGTGATGGAATTCCGGCATGAATGCCCGGAAATGCAATCTTCAGGATAGAAACAAGGCGCACATTTTTCGTCTGCGTATAGCACGAGATGACCAGTTCCGTAAGGGCCGGTTTCCCATGGAAACGCCGTGCCGTAAAACAGGGCTATGACGGGAGTCCCGACAGAGGCGGACATATGCATCGTCCCTGTATCGCCGGTTATTAATTTTCGGCATTTTTTGAGAATGCCGCCCAACGTCTTGAAATCTGTTTTACCAATCAAATCAATCATATATTTATTTGATTTGCCAAGACGTAAACGAATGTTATCGGCCTCTCCTTTTTCATCTTCCGTTCCGAGGAGGACTACTTTTTTACCCTTTGATTTGATGAGCCATTTGATGATATGGATGTAATTATCAGCACCCCACTGGCGGAATGATTTTGCCGCCCCCATCTGAACGGCAATAAGGGGTTCATTATTAGCGCCATGTTCCGACAAAAGGCGCTCAGCCATAAAGAGGTCTATTTCCGGTACGGAGAAGTGCATTTTTCCGGAACCAGGCGAAAGACCGGCTATCTGGCAGGCCCAATCCACTAGATTACGTCGATTTGTTTTCCGAGTTTTAAGAATCGTGTCATAGAGTTGTGCCGAGATTGGATCATTAAGGAAGGTGCAGCGCTCAGGTGAGAAGCTTTGTCCAAGGATCTGTTCGGCGCCGGTGAGGTGAGCCAAAATGCCGCCGAATTCGTAGTGGCGGTTGATAATCATCTGAAATCTGCGCCCTTTCAGATCAGAAACCAAGTCATACATCTCATTGTAAATGCGGGCGTAATACTCAGGCTTATTCTTAAGATAGTAACGATATTTTTTCTCCGGGATGGATATGACCTCATCAACGTCCGGATTATCTGCAAGCAAGTCATACATCTCCGAGCTGGTAAAAAAGGTTATGTTGCAATCGGAGTATTTCTTCTTTAATCCCTGCAGCATCGGGGTCAACTGGAGGATGTCCCCAAATCGATGCATTCTGATTACGAGAATGTTCATGCTGCGCTCATCTGCTTCAACAAATTTTCAACGCCATCTCCTTCGCTCATTCTCAAGGCGCACAGGTGATTCTCAAGCGATTGCCTTACAGGGTTGTAGATATCAGGATATAAAGAAACAATTGGGGAAAATATGTGAACGGAAAATGGTTGAATGAGGGATTTAGAAAGGATTGTTTCGATAACTGACAGAGGGTAACCGACAAGGAAATGGACGGCGGGATTCTGAATGAGACTTGAAAGGTCATTAACCATCATGGCCATTTGAAATACCCTCTCATCCGCTTCGATGAGGTATGCATCTTCTATATACCCGCGCTTTTCCAGGAGTTCAAATACATGGTATGCGAAGCCAACCCCGACGATGACAAGACAGGGCATGATGGCGCCCTGACTATCGGCCCACATCCTTGACTCCCGCCAGGGGTTTATCCTGCTGTGAAAAAATTGATATGATCCATCCCATGAATATTTTCTGGCAGTCCAATCACCTGAATCGGCGGTAATCAATTCCAGCGAGGGATCCGGGTCTATTTTTCTTAAGCGATCAGCCAGGTTTTGTGCCCTTCCTTCAAGATAGAGCAAGTTTCTCTTCAGGATATCATGCAACGGAACTTGCCCCTTCCAATTCCGCGACAATCATTTTCTCAGTTCTTTCCAAGGAATCAAGCGTCGAAACGAAAAGCTGCCCTACAACACCAAGCCAATCCTTGATCATTAGAATTTGTGCTGAATGTAAGCAGTCATCACGGGAATAAATATCTTGTAAATAATTGAATTTATTGGTAAAATAAATTATTTGCGGGTGTAATGTATGTGACATAATGTCACCCACATTCCGATCTTTCAGGAAGGTTTCCATAAAGCCGATAAATTTTTCTATAATTGGCACAAGGTGACCGGTATCCACTTCTCGCCCCTCATACATAAAAGGACGGATCATTGTTTTCTGGACTTCCAGAATTTCCTCGCGGTATTCTAACAATATTTTAATGGTCTCCCCCAGGGCCTGTCGTGTATCAATGCACCTGTCCCGGAGGTATCTCAGCTCTTTGGGGACATCGACATTTTGTTCAAATTCAGAAATTGAATCGGCAATGATTGCTTCCGGAAAAAATTCATCCTTGCAGTATTTATTGATGGCTTCGGCAAAGGTCATCACGTGTGTGCCTATGATTTTCGCTCCACCTTCTGTGGCATTGATGCATAACCCTTTATAATAACTTATATCCTCTTCATGTGCCAGCTTGAATATTTCCCATGTTCTTGAAGTTTTCACGGGTTTTCCGTAATTTCCTTCTGTTTCGAACATAGATAAAAAGTAATTCTCATCACGCTCTCCAAAACGCATGTCTTCAACATGCGTGTCTCCGTCTTCCGCAAAAGCCAGATCCTGCCCGATCATAATAATAGGATCGCACCCAAGATATTCAGCAATTGAGAAAGCCATGTTTGATACGGCGGGTCCGATTGGGAGAGTTCCTTTGTCAAGGTTAAACCATTGAAAATGCGAAAAAGGCCTGAAGACGATGATTTTTTTCCCTTTAAAACTGTCATAGACATCCGGCTGAACCACAGGACAAAAGGCCAGATAAACTCCGTTAACATCAGATGTGCCCTCATAAAACTGCCCTGTGCCAGCAGTCCTTTCAAGTGAAGCAACCACATGCGGTCTTATATCTCTTTTCATCAAAGGCAAAAAATTTGAGTCACAAGAAATGATCAACGCTCGCTCTCGAATATCCCTCAGGAGGTGCATATTTTTCTCGAGCGATGGACCTGATGCTACGGTAACCGCAGGTTTGCCCTTAAATTTATCCTTCAGATGATTAATTCCGGGATGAGAGACGATGGGCTTAACATTACCGAGCAAATTATCCAAACCTATAAATGAATCCGTGGGATCATTTCCGGATAATATCATTTGTTGGCGAAATGCCATCCTGGACATATCAAGTGCTTTTTGATAATATTGATCATTTAATAGTATATGGGTCGGTAGTGGTATAACCTTTGTGCTTCTAATCTGAAAGAATGCACCTCTGCCTGTAAGGATTTCTTTCCGAATCTGCGGAATTACAGCACCCGGGTCTTTATTTATAAAGAAATGAATATCAGGGTGGTTGAGCGTACTGCTCATATCAATCATGGTCATTGCAAGGTGAAGAAAATTGATATCTTCCTCAAATATAATAATTTTTTTTGATCGGGCTTTATCTGCATAAAGCTGTGTAAACATGTGGAGATGGTAACCAAGCCCGAATCCTAAAAAAAATACAACGGGTGCATAGGCAATATTCATCCCTTCAAAAAGCTTTTTGCAATACTCATAAGGGCTTGCGTTATCGTAAAGCATGATAAACCTATTGTTGCTTGCAACCATGAGATTTGGCTCTCCGGTCTCTGAAGGTATGATTTTATATCGGCCCTCATCAATGGAGTTTTTCTTGATTTTCAATGCAAGTTCAGGATATCTCTCATCCAAGGCTAACAAATTTTTCTTAAATATTTCGGTATCCACGCTAAGATAGCTCCTTTGCGATGTTGTGGGTATCTAGATAATGGATCAGCTTCTCTAGATTGTCCGTATTCGATACTTTGTTATGGGTAATGTTCAGAAAAATCCTCTGGCAGAGCTCCGAGGCCTCTATCACGCCATTATTTTCAAAATGCTGGCTTAATTTTTTAAAAATGATCCCCAGGTCAGCGAAATCATGAATCGTTTCCATATTCGAAAGATTCACTGCTCTCAAAACCTCTGAAAGCGCACAAATTAAATTTTCCCATTCTTCGGCTAACGTAAGGGCGTAAATACCCCCTATCTTGTATCGCATATTCCAGGAATCCAGTTCACGGGCATCAGATAACATATCGATTCCTTTGGACAGATTTCCTGTTTCCAGTAAAGCCATGCCATAAAGGTACGCAGCACTTGCGCGATCTTCCCGGGTCATTTCTTTACCAATTTGTTCCATATTCGGACCAAGCGTCTTGCAAACAGTTTCATAATCGCATTCTAAAAAATGAAGTTCCGCTTTTGCCAGACTCAATTCTAGAGAATCCGAGCGCTCCCTGATGACCTTTCTCATGATAGCAACCGCATTTTTTGCTTGACCAAGTCTGCAATAGAGGGTGATGATTTTCATCCAGAGACGTGGATTATCAGTTTGAACCAGTTCAAGCCATTTTGACGTGGAATTAATATTTCCGAGTCGTAAATTGTATAAAGCGGCTTGCAGGGCTGTTTCCGAAGTGGGGTCGGTATCGTACATCTTCTGAACGGCCAGCTCTTTTCTTGCTTCTCTCAATCCACGATCATTGCCTGAGTGGGTGATCGTAAACACTTCATTGGGTACTATTATCATTCCGAGTTCCATAATTGATTTGTCCATGCTTTCAAAAGCAGTCCCTTCAAAGCAGATCCCCTTTCGCGCCGGTACAAGCCTTACCGGGTAATCGGGTTGTACAGATTTGGGAAGGTGAAGTATTGCCGACAACTCTTCGTCTTCATCTTCCATATCAATCTTTATCCGATACGCAACGTCCCGGTCAGGAGGGAGAATTATTTTTAAGAGAGCAAGCTTTATCCTATCTCGGGGGGCTATGTATTCATCGGCATCGAGGCAAAGGATGTAATCACCAGTTGCGTCTTGGAGTCCGGCATTCCTTGCTTTAGAAAAATCATCTTCCCAGTCGACGTTAATGATTTTTGCATGATATTTTCTTGCGATATCTTTTGTTTTATCTTGAGAACCTGTATCCACAACAATGATCTCATCAACGATTCCTGTTAAAGAATCAAGCGATCTCGAAATGTTAGCTTCCTCATCTTTTACTATCATACACAGACTTAGTCTGGGAACCTTCCAGTTGCTATCTTCAATCCTTTGGATAAGGATGCTGTCGGTATTGTCAGCACAGCGGTATAGAGACTGCCTAAAGAATTTAACTGCTTCATCCTTCTTACCCATGAGCAGCAGTGATTTTGCCAATAAAAAGCGAACCTCGCCTGAAAGATCTTCGGGAATCATCTCGAGACATTTATTAAATAATGAAACTGCCTTTTCCAGTTGTAGCAGGTATAAATAAATGATTCCCCCCATTTTATAAGGTTCAGGTGAATCAAAAATGCCCCACTTATTCAGCCAGGCATCGAAAAAATCCCGTGCTTCGTCAATCCTGCCATATTTTATATGATTGTGAAGCATGGACAGATACATCCTTTCACTTCCAAATCCCATAGCAAGTCCACGGTAATATCGGGCAAGATCATCTTTTCTCAGAATATTGTAGCCGATAAAATCGTCTTCGAGTTCCCACATACCATAATTTTTTTCCGCATCTATGGAAACCTCGCCCTTGAGAAATTTCATTTCCAAAGCTTTCGTCTGATTTGCGTCAATATCTTCCTGAACTAAATGTTGGAGCGAATGAATCTGGATATCTTTGAAAATCTGGCTGGAAAATGAAAAAACCCTGTCCGGAGAGAAGGAAACCATAAGATTAAGCGCCTTTACAAAGAATTCCCTTCGTACAAGCCTGATTTCAATCTTCGGAACGATTAATGATGCGGGAGAATAGCTGTTCTGCTTTCCGGGTATTTTAATCCATCGGAAATCATCCAGCGTTTCAGGTGACACCGGTGTCTTGATGATCAGGCTGTATCCCTGGGACTGGCTTCTGTCAAGGGTCTGTATGATCTGAGGTTCAGATTCATAAACTACCTTTTCGTCGGGTCTCAAAAAAATGATCCAATTAGATTTATGAAAATTCCTGAGTGTTGCATACATATTGTGATCGGGTTTGCCGTTGAAAACGTAAATACCGCAAGTTTCAGCGACTTCTGCACTGTTGTCCTTGGATCCAAGATCGACATAGGAAATCTTGCTGGTTAATTTCGAACAAGATTCGATACATTGCTTCAGAAAAATTGCATTATCATTTCCCACAATACAAACAGATAAACTTTCCATATCCATCATGATCCTTTTTTAAAAAACGCCCACAGGCTATAGGCACAAGGAATTTCTTGCTGATCTATTGTCCTGTCAATAAAAGGCAAATGAGTTATTTGAGCCGACTCTCCCTTTCCTGCTGTCAAAGCAACGAAGACCTTTCTTCATAACCGGTTCGGTATTTCCAATTTCCCCAAATACGTATTTTGAGGCATCATTTTTCAATGCTTGCGTATACTGTATAACTGAATCGATCTATCCTGTTCCGAAATTCGTGTATAATATTAAGTAATCCTTCATATTTACAAAGAAACTCCTTGGCAAGTCTCGGAAAATTGCAGAACTCGGTTTCAGCGCTGTATAATTCATGGATATCTCTCAATATGGCAAGCGGGCCTTCTAAATTCTTTATATCTTGTTCGGTCTGTTCAATGCGGGCGATCATTTCCTGAATGAATTCCAGTTTCGGCATGGGTTTATGAAATTCACTTATGATATTCTGGCATGCGTTTTTCCCCTGTACATAAAGTCTTCCGTAGGAGCGACACGCCTCCTGATAGTCCTGCAGAATTTCTGCGATTTCGTTGCGGTCTTCGGTACTTCTGATTATGTCGTATTCGGGATTCAGGCCGAGCCATTGGTTCCATAAGGTCTGACTTACCCATCCCTTTGCGTCGTGATAGGATCTGAGCCACGGAAGAAAATGATCTTTCTTCTCATCAAGTCTATTATAGCGCAGGGTTCCATTATTATCGAAATCTGATATATACAGGCTGGCACCGTTGCCGCCGTCCATAGATCCGCTTTCGAAACCCAGAGCAAATTTAACACCCTGTAATACCATTTCCGGCGAAATGCTTTTTCTGCAAAGTGGTTGCACACAGGCGGTAGAATCCAGACACGGGGAGCAGGGATAGTTTGACTGAACTGCAATATGACCGATCCCATAAGGCCCGGTTATTCTAAAATAAGCTGTCCCCATAAAGATTCCGACCACCTTTGTGCCTATAGCAGCAGCAATATGCATCGGACCGGTGTCATTGCTGACGAGCACATTGAGATGTTTCAGGAATGAGGGAAGATCCGTCATTGTTGTCTTGCCAATAAGGTCTATAAAGATGAAGGGGGCCGATTTATAGAATTGCTCGGCAAGTGCTCGCTCTTCCTCTGATCCAAAGAGGATAATCTGGACGTCCAAATGTCCGCAAAGGAGCCCGCCGAGACGGAAAAAATACTCTGGAGGCCAGGTTCTCATGGACTTGCTCGCTCCCAATTGAAAGCCGACAGCGGGCCGTTTTGGATCAAAGCCATACTTCGTCAATCGGGAAAGGCATTGACGGTCAATGTCTGGATTCGTGGGCAAATAACGTATGACGGGTCTGTTTTTCACACCAGCCATGCCTGTGTACAGGTCAACCAGGTTCAGCAGATTGTCGTTACGGTTCCGTGCCACGGCAAAAAGGTACTTCCCCCAGTTTCCCGCTATCATAATCTCGTTTTCCTTTGAAAAGACCCTTCCACGTTTTTCTTTGGCTTTTATCCTCTTGCATAAATAGCTGCTCCCGCGGCTGTGGGACATATTGATAAGGACATCATATTGTGTGTTGAGCTCAGGGATGTTACGAAACAACCTGTCAAATGCCTCGATATCAATATCCACTTCTTCCGTTGAAATGCCTTTGATGTCACTTGTGAAGATAGTCACCAGCCTATCGATCCATGGAATGCCTTTGAGCGGAATACAAAAATCTTCGATGCCGAAGTAGGTTATTTTAGATTCCGGATAATCCTCCTTAAGTAATTTCACGGCCGGTAGGCTTTGAATCATGTCGCCGAGGCGGCTGAGATGTATGATCAGTATCTTTTTGTTTGACATGTTAGGATTTTCCTTCATTTGCCCAGTACTTCTATAATCTCTTCTGCACGTCGCCGGTACGTATGCTCTTTAAGTACACGCGCCCTGGCTTTTTCGGCAAAGGTCTTTCGTTCTTCATCATGTCGGAGGAAATATTTTACCGCCCCTTTCATATCCGCCCAACTGGCCAATGCGATGACCTCCTCAGCCGGATCAAAATGGAGTGTCAAAAGTTTTCTCATATCGGTCAATTGAAAGGCCCCAAGTCCAGCCAGTTCAAACGTTCTCGGATTGACGAAATCACCGCCTCCGAATTCACCGGGAAACGTAGAAGAGTGGAGGTTGATATTGATGAGAGACCGCCGGTAAATATGATAAGCCTCGTTTTTTGTGATGCGGCGATCACCTGTAACAATCCAAGGGTTTTTGTGTCTGTTCCAGTCTTCACCGTATATTTGAAATCCATCATTGAGAAATGTACTGAAAAAATGTACACGGTTCGGATAGGGGGCTCCGACAAAGGATGCAGGGATCGTCCCTTCTCGCTCGATTCCAGCACAGTCAGCGTGCATGTCGAAGGCCATCGGAAGATAGCTATAATTCATGCAACCTGCGTCTTTAAGTTCTTTCCAAAAGGGATCTTTCTGAATGGTAAAAAAATGGTCGAAGTACGGCGCTATCTTTCCCCAGTAGCTAAATACCCGGTAATCCTCCATAAACCAGAAACACAATGTGATTCCTGCCTTCTTGAATCCTGCCAGCATATCGGTATCATAAAGAGGGGATTGGGCAATTCCGAATATTACATCAGGTTGAAATCCGGCGACCTTTTCCAGGAGAAAAATCTTGATTTTTAGATGAAATTGATAAAAACGTTCATCATCATTTCTTGTCTCAAAATATTCCTTCTGAAACTCAGAAAAATCCAGGAGGTCAGACTGCTGGCCGATATCGGTAAAAGCCCGATGAATGGCATGACATATGGGAACCGTCCCCCCTTGAATTGCACCGACGACTAAGATACGCATCCTTGATTCCTTATATATTCCTCATAGTTTTTTAGTTTCTTCATGTATTCTTTTTCGAAGAAATCTGGATCATAATATTTCTCTCCGACTATTTGTGGCACCTGTTCGCCGCCAAAACCGCGTTTGAATTTTGAAATCTGACACTCTTTCGGGGAGGTATGGGAATGGAACTCCGATCCATAGAACTGCCAGCCGATCTCGAAAAAGTATTTCCCCTTATTATGCAGCCAACGGATTGACTCCCATAGTATGAAATGAGCTATCGGTAACTCGCCGCAGTCCGGGTCGCTACATGCCGAGGCATAATATGCTCCCTGTTTGTAAATAACATGGTATGTAAAGCCGACAAACCGCTCTGTCTCTTTCAACCTTGCTCCGACAAGAATCGCATACCCCTTTTTGACCCAGTCAAACATCATGTCGAAGGTTATTTGCGGACGGGTAATTCTTCCGGCATCCTTATGGTGAAGCTCGCAATAAAGATCAAAAGTTGCACGATCAATGGATTTTGCATCGAATATGCGTACTTCAAGCAGTTTGGATGCCCTGTTGATGTCATATTTATGACCCTTTCGTACATCGCTCCTCAGGTGCTCCGGATCAGGTGAGACATCCAGAATCTGCGTGTTCAGCGTTGCGTCAAGATAACCATATTTTAAAAGATAATTATAGGGATAACCCTTTGATTGGATAGAAAAATCGGATAGAGGAGAAAATCTGAAGGAAGCCTTTTTGAGCTCCAGCATTTTTGCCTGATTGTCAATATATTCAAAAATAAAATCAAGTATCTTTTTTTGCTTCTTGCTGCCGATTTGGTCCGACAAGGCAGGCGATGGTACGGCAAATGAGCTAAAACTAAATTTCTTTTGCCCTTCGTCATTTTCAAGTATCAATGGGCATACTGCGATGATTACATTATTTTCCTTTACAAAAAAAGACTTTTGAATCGGATTGTATTCTGGCTTGTAATGGATCACATAGTTCATCCAATACGTTGTGTGCCAAAACCACGCGTTACTGCTTTTTTCGCAGGCTTCGTTCCATTTAACTGCGTTATTATTATCTAGCAAAATGATTTCCAACGTTGCACCCTTAAACTATTGTGGAAGCATAATCGCTTAACGTATTGAATATTATATCACCCTGAGAAGTACGCTCTTCGGCAAGTTTGACAACCGGCCAGAGCTGCTCGGGCAGAGATAGATAGAGATTGAATGTTTTCTCTAGTCCCATGACTTCCTCTCTGCTCATGTTGGATAGCTCGAAAACCGGTGCCGCACCCATCGGGATGATTCTGTTATCCTGGCCTCTGCAATTGATATTGTAATCAAGATAAATCTTCGTGCCCGGGAACGGATAAAGAATGTAGACGTTCGCCGATTTGACGTTGAGCTTTTTATTGAACGCGATTGTTTCAAATACATTTTCCCGTGTTTCTGTGGGCAGACCTATTAGGTTAAATGTGGATATGCGGATTCCGTGGTCGTTAATGATCTGAAAAGCCCGTTCGAGCTGTTCATTGGATATTTGCCGATTCAAATTGTTCCGCCTGATTGCCTCGTTTCCGGTTTCAATCCCGACGGACATGGCAACACATCCCATATCCTTGACCAGGTTTACCTTTTCTTCAGTAACCGTATCGGGACGTACCGAACATCCGAATTGTATATTCAATGGTTTCATCCGCTCCGCCAGCTCGTACAGATTCTTGAGCGGCTGAAGAAGAAATGTATCGTCGCCGAACTTAAACCAGGTAGCGCCATATTTTTCTTTTAACTCCGAAAGATGGGCTATCGTTGTATCCGGTTTCTGATACCGAAAATAGCGACCACACTTTTTTTTGAACATGTTTCTCAGGGCAAGATTTACGCAGTACGTGCATGCGGCAGGACAGCCACGGGAGCTTATATAGAAACCGCCTTTATATATTTCTCCCATAAATGGTCTGAAAAGGTGCCTCTCATCAAAAATTGACCAATCAGGGCAGGGCAAATTATCAAGGTTGACGAATGGACGGATATCGTTTTTGGATATGTTCCCATGGCTTGATTTAATCCACAGATTTCTTGTGCCTCGATAATCCGTTCCGTTACCCATAGCATTGCATAGTTCAGACAGCGCATCCTCTCCTTCACCGATGCATATCATATCGATGCACTCCTCGGCTATTACCTCCTCCGGGCTGATCGTTGCATGCACGCCGCCGAATATTACGGGGCACTTTGTCCGAACTTTTTTCATCACATCTATGGCAAAGTCATAATTTGTTGTCATGGTGGATACCGCGATCAGATCAGGATTATAACGGTCAATATGTTTTTGAAATTCATCCTCAAGACTAACAACTGCATCATCTTTGACAAGATCTTCGAGCGAGTATGCTGTTTTTTTGAATATGGCAGGGCCAGCCATCATTTCCTTGTTTTGTGCTGCATAATTTTGAGGCTTTAAGAACGTGGTATCGAATAATTCGACCTGATGCCCGTCCTTTTTAAGAATTGCACTCAGGATCGCTATCCCCTGGGGAATACCTATTTCAAGATAATTTGCCGGGTTGAAAAAAAGGACTTTCATTTTACCATTTCCTTCTTAAGGCATAAGGCAGTTTTTCTGAACGCTGTAGATTAACTCAAATGCCTCCACCGCAACCAGCCCGACGACACTTCCCCACCTTTGCGCAACAGTTCGTAAGGCCTCCGGCGAGCGAGGATGAGGGAATGGACGGGCTTCACTTTCGTAGATTTGCATTGCTTTTATCTTAGAATCGATGGTTGTGCTGATATCCACAAACACATTCGGTAGGAACGCAGGGGCGAACTGTGCAAATGCCCATTCAGTAGATGAGGGGATTTCGTAGGAATAGAGTTCTTTGACAGAACAGCCTGCGGTCGGGCGTGTTGCGGTGAGGACGGCACGATGGGTAATGGCATGATCGATGTTGAGATCGCCACTATGATGCGTGTATATGACTTCCGGTTTCAGACTTCCGATCAAGCCCTCGATAATTTTTACCACTTCCAACAGCGGGATCGTATCGAAACGGTTATCGGGCAAGTCGTAGGTGAAAAGGTTTTTCGCGCACAATAATTCTTTTACTCTCTGGCTATGATCATGAAGCATCGTCACTATTGTTTTGTCTGCTGCTTCGCACTGAGCATACCGTGCTGTACCCCCTTCTCCCAAAATGGCAATATGGACCTGGTGGCCTTCCTGTGCCAGCCGGGCAATCGTGCCACCGCAACCGAGCACTTCATCGTCAGGATGGGCCGCAATAACGAGTATCGGATTATTGCTTTGCATTTGAACTCTCTACCATCATAATCCACTTTTCGTTTATAAACTTATCTTGCCTTGCAAAGTGCTGTTCCAGCAATTTTTCTATGGCAGGCAGTTTTGCTTCGTCGTAAAATGTAGTGTTTCGCCAATAGTACAATACGTCGGCAGAGCTTTGCCATGTGATTTTATTAACAACCGTGTTAATGGTAATCTTATCAAAATGTTGTGCTGCCCAAGGAATTACCTCTTTAAACATGAAATCTGAGCTTGTGTAAGTAACATAACATGGAATTTCCACGCCCCCTGATTTTAATAGGTCAAAGAGAGGTGCGTTATTGGTGCCAAAAGGGCCAACAATCACGATCCGGCCTTGTGCCCGTAACCAAGATTTAGCAGTTTGCATTACCAACAGTGCATTATTGCTATAATACAATCCATAGGCGCAAAATATCAGATCAAAATGAGCTGGTTTCAAACCAACCCGGTTGAGTGAATGGGCAAGGTCATCAATATTAGATAGAATGAACGTAGATCTCTGCTGCTGTTCCGGCGTGAGCTTGCTAACAAGAGTCTCAATGGCTTCCTTGGAAATATCCATTGCCACAACGTGTCCAGTTGAGTCTGCTTGATGAAGCAATTGGAGTGTCTGCGAGCCGGTGCCGCTGCATAGTTCAAGTATCCGTGAACCTTGCCCGATTTCCAGTTGATTGAATATCCATTGCACGAGGTCAAGTTGTTGCCCACTGACATTACGATCGATTCGGCTATCCAGTAATGAGGCTTTCTGTGCCCGTTCTAAGATCTCTTGTTTTTCAGTCACTTCACTTACCTCCCACTAAATGCCATGTCAGTGGTGTACCACGTTTGATGTCCTGATTGGCAAAACGCCCGATTACTTCCCCCAAGTGCCGGCTATGCAATCCGTGACCGGGTCGGATAGAGCGTACATTCTCAGCGGTAAACCTTTCTCCCGCTTTCATGTCCTGCACGATAAAGAGTGATCGTCGAAATACCTTGCTCTGGGTTTCACGTTCGCTAATGCCGTAGTGTACCTTTCCTATCGCTTGTTCTGCGGTACGTATGGCTTTCACCATGGCCTTAAATTCCTGCGGTTCCAGCGAGAAGTCGCTGTCCGGTCCTGGTATTAACCGTGATAGAGTAAAATGCTTTTCCACTATACAGGCCCCTAATGCGGCTGCCACGACCGGCACGGCAATATCCAATGTGTGGTCTGATAGCCCTACGGGCACTCCGAATGCCTCAGCAAGATGTGGGATTGTTCGGAGGTTCATTTCTTCAGGCGGCGCAGGATAGGCGCTTGTGCATTTGAGAAGGATCAGCTCGTCACCACCCGCCTCATGAACGACCTGTACCGCTTCGTCTATCTCCGCCAACGTTGCCATACCCGTAGATATGATGACAGGCTTGCCGGTTTTCGCGACCTTGCGCAGCAACGGCAAATCCACAATCTCAAATGATGCGACCTTGTGAACCGGCACATTCATTTGTTCGAGGAAATCAACCGCTGTTTCATCAAATGGCGTTGAGAACAGGTCCAAACCTAATTTATCGGCGATCTCTTTGAGTTTGGGCTGCCAATCCCAGGGAGTATAAGCTTCACCATAGAGATCATATAGATAACGGCCTTCCCAAAGCGTGCCTCTGCCGACTTGAAAGTATTCATTGTCACAATCAATAGTTATTGTGTCCGGCGTGTAGGTCTGAATTTTTATTGCATCTGCCCCCGCTTCTTTGGCTGCTTCAAGAATCTTGACGGCTTGATTGAAGTCTTGCCCATGATTTGCCGACATTTCTGCAACGATATAGACCGGATATCCGGAGCCAATACGCCGATTGTTAATATCAATATACATATTCGGGTTAGACATTCACGCTGCTCCTTTGTAGCTGCGTTCGAAAATTGAACAAGAGTGTCCATGCAGTTGCTTGCCTTCTTCTACGAGTTTAAAGCCGGCCTTAACGAAACTTCTTGCTGAGGGGAGATTTGAATCGAACGTAATTCCAACCAAGCGCTTTACTCCCAGTTCGGCGCAGGCGGTTTCGCAGGTTAGACTCAGTGCCTTAGCGCATAATCCCTTACCGCGAAATGTCGGTACAACTGCGAAATCGATTTCTGCGACATCCTCATCAACTCTATCGTACCGAATCTGGCCCACAATTCTTCCTTCAAACTCCAGAGTCCAGATGAGAGTGTCCTGGGAGGTCAACTTTCTCTTAAGCCATTCCACATGACGATCGAATGAAATTGTATCCGGGTTGAATGCGTTCATGCGCGTACTCAGATCATTTGCCAATTCGTAAAGAGGCACTGAATCCAACATATTTGCCAGCCGGATGTTTAGTCCATCGATACTTTCCACATCGTTTTGTTCCCACATCGCCTGCAGTACATGTCTGCTTCCATTACCATCTATCAACCGCTGCCCGACTGTACTCATTTGGGTGCGTTGTTCATGATCATTGAGTAAGCTTTTCAATGCAGCAGATATCTGTCTGTCTGAACCGTGGTCAAACCATCCCAGGTTGATTGCCATCCCGGCTTGCGCTAATCCCTCCGCACTGCTGCGCTGGTTTTCAGCAAGCACCAGCACTATGGTTGGCACTCCCATGAAGGCCAGTTCCCAACAGGTGCTTCCTCCCGCCGAGACAGCTACTTCCGCCCAGGCCATCTGCTCGGACATATCGGATACATCGGTTAATAATCGGAAGTTGCAGGCTGAACCGTGAACTGCATGGTTCAGTATTTCAAGATGCGGATTTGCGGACCCAACTACGATCCTGGTTTCCAATCCGGGAACATCCATTTGCTGCACTGCTTGAATCACCTTGAGCGTTGAGTTATCTGGATCGCTGCCACCCATCGTTACCAATACTTTGCGTGCTGCCTGTGGGATTTCACGCTGTTGGCCGCGCCAGGCGAAAAACTCGGGCCTCAAGAGTGCATACTTTGGACCCAGTAACAGCTTAGTCTCGGTGTCGCACACGTACGATAGTTGCCCCGCGTTGATGTTTTGGTTCAGCAAAATGTCGGCGTGATATTCAGGCAAGTGGGCATTATCGTCAATCACCAGGATTCGGTTTCCTGCTGATCGAACCATCTGTTGATAGGTCGGGTCAAAGTGATACCCGTCTATGACTAACCACTCTGCCTGCAGTTCGCGGAGGAGAGTCAGCGTCGTTTGCAAATCGGCAGGGTCAGGGTGAGAATTGTCAAGCGGGATAAATCCAACTCCCGTTGCTTCCACACGCTGACGCAGGGCATCGCTTTCACAGTGGCTCAAGAGAAACGCCCTGTTGCCTCCCATCTGCCACGCCTGCGCCAAAGCAAGGCAGCGCATGATATGGCCGGTACCCATTTCTGTTGTTGCATCGGCGCGAATAAGAAGACTGTTCATGTTAATCTCCCGAATCCGGCATGTGCCACCGGGCCCTTGAGTTGTTTCATCACCGTTTCTTGTTCCAGGGCATTGATTACCTGTGCAAAAACTTCCTGGAACGCATCTCGATAACTTCTTACGTGGTACTCCTGATGGGCATAGGTAGCGTAAAAGGCGGTACTTGCCAGGAAACCGCGTTCCAGCATCATCTGGATGAAAAGCGTCTTGGCTGCCTGCTTCTCTCCTCCGGGGAAGGCAAAATGGCCGAGCGGCGGGATTCCGCCGATCTCGATTTCCCTGCCCGCTTGCCTGGCGGCTTCCCGCCAACTTTCCTGCACCAGGGTGCCGATTCGAACCAGATGCTTGGCTACATCGCAACGCTTGTGCTTGCGGATCGTTGCCAGTGCCGCCGCCGGACCGATCCTCTCCGTCCAATAGGTGCTGCTGATAAAGGATAATTGTGCCGCCTGCATAACATCGGCCCTTCCGATAACGGCGGCCATGGGATAGCCGTTGCTGATGGCCTTGGCGAAGACTGCCATGTCCGGTTCGAGGCCATAGAGTAAGTGGGCGCCGCCGGTAGTGAGACGGAAACCGGCGGTGATTTCATCCATGACCAGCACGGCGCCGATACCGGAGGCAATCTCTCTGACCTCTTCGAGAAAGCCTGGTTCGGGATTATGGTCCCGGATCGGCTCCATCACAATCGCTGCCAAATCTTTACGGTGCTGGGAGGCGATTGCTTTCAATTCTTCAAGATGATTGTAACGAAAGGGCAAAGCCGTCCCGAGTAGCCCGCGCGGCACGCCCGCCGGTTCGAGTCCCGGCAAGAGATGACCGTCCAGTGCGCTGTCATCCGCCAGATTAGCAGCCAGGTACCAGTCATGCCAGCCATGATAGCCGCAGAACGCAACACAGTCACGCCGTGTCTTGGCACGGGCAATACGCACCGCAATTGCCATCGCTTCGCCGCCGCATCGAGCGTAACGCACCATCTCAGCCCAGGGGTGCAACTCGCAAAGCAACTCAGCCAGTTCCACCTCTTCCGGTGCGTTGAGGGTGGACATGGAACCCGCTTCAATTACTTCCTTAACTGCCGCATCTACATCATGATCTGCAGCACCCAGGATGCAGGTCCCGATACCGTTGTAGCTAATGTCGATATATTTATTTCCGTCGAGGTCCCAGACCTCTACCCCCTTTGCCCGGCTATAGTAGCTGGGCCACTGATCAGGTAAAAACATTTCCGGACGTTTGGAAAGGAGTTGCGTGCCCCCGGGGATTCTCACCTTTGCCTTCATGTACAGTTGCTGGCCGCTTCCCATCATGTCATTTCCTTCGGTTCAACCGGGCAGTCTTCACGGAGCGACTTCAGATAGCCTGCATTGCTTTCGATTCCTGCATTCTTACTGCTCAGTTCAGGGTGCAGCTTAAGTAAATCGAGGATTTCCTGCATGCCAAAATACGAACCTTCCAACTGGTCGTACACGGAACGTACAAAATCCAGATCCCGGGGTTCATCGACCGTCCAGCGCAAATGGGAGATATTTTTTCTGTGGCTCACATTCGCGAGCCGGAACAGCTCCGGATGATTGCGCAGGTAGGGGGTTACGTGTTCCCGTTCCGATTTCAGTCTTGCCTTCTGACAGGCACGCTCCAGCGCCTCAAAGGTGAATACCTCCGTATCCAGGCCATCCGGATAGGTGTATTCCATCACATTGGTCACATAATCGAAGTTACCTTCAGAGAACTTTCTGACTACATTGTCGATGATATCCGGGTCCAGTAAAGGACAGTCGGCAGTCAGCCGTATGATTATCTGCGCTCCAAAGTATTTCGCGGCCTGATAATAGCGATCTAAGACATCGTCGAGGTTGCCGCGAAAACACCTGATGTCATTATTTTTACAGAAATCCTCGATAATGTCGTCACTGCGAATATCTGACGTGGCAACAGTAACCAAATCGATCAACTTTGCTCTCTCTGCACGTTTGACCAAATGGTACAGCATCGGTTTTCCGCTGATTTCGGCCATAACTTTTCCCGGCAATCTGCTGGAACTCATGCGTGCCTGAATGATAGCAACTGTCCTCTTTTTGCTTTCCTGAGTCATTTCTCTACTTTTACAAACCTTTCCGTTTCCGCCGATTCTTTGGCGGCCAGCGCTACCCGTAACGTCTGCGCAGCCTGAAATACATCGAGGCAGGGTTTCTCCTCGCTATGGAAACATCGCAGAAAGTGCTGAAATTCCTCCCGGTACATGTGGTTGGATTCCCATTCCGGCGGATTGTGATACGTCTGCCACTCCTTGCTTTCCGCGCTATACCAAATCACTTCTCCTGTTTTATAATCCCACCATATGGTCCCTTTATCGCCTATGATATGACAGGTGCGGCTGTATACCCGCTGGAGATAGTCCAGGTGCATTTCTCCGATGGCGCCGCTCGAAAACCGAAGGAGAATTGCCGCCGTATCTTCCGTGTCGATCTCAAGATCGCTCAGTTTTCCTGCAATGCAGGCAACCGTGTCGATTGCCCCCAGCATCCAGCGGATGTAATCGATCTCATGAATCGCATCCAAAATGATGCCCCCTCCCAGCTCGGCGCGGGCGCTATATCCCCGGCGATAATCCTCCCAGGGGTGCCAGTCCGGGAGATACTGACCAAACTCGATGCGCATCGCCATAACACGTCCAATGGCCCCGTCTCCAATCATTTTCTTTATTTGTTTCAGGCCGGGATGAAAACGCATATTACAGCCCACCAGCGTGATTAAGTTTTTTCTTCGTACAATATCGAGGAGATCTGCAATGCCGTCCCGACTATTCGATAAAGGCTTTTCAATGAACATATGACACCCGTGATCTGCGGCCATGATTGCCAGAGGCACATGCATGCTTGTGGATGTCGTTATCACTGCCACATCCGGATTGGCATTCCAGGCATCCGCCAAATCATCCAAAACTTCAACGCCGAAGAGTGATTTTATCTCCTGGCAACGCTCTGGGTTGATATCAAAGGCAACGATGTCCTTTTCGTTTAAGGCGATCAGGTTACCAATGTGCCTCTTTCCGATTGATCCGCATCCGATAACCAGAAATCTGTGGTTATGCCGCATAAACCTCCGCAATCCGGGTGACAGTTTCGATCACCCTGCGGATATCCCGTTCATCCATGCGCGGGTATATGGGGAGACTGATGATCTGTTCATAGGCTTTTTCAGCTTTTGGGTAGTCGCCCTTCTGATAACCGAAGCGCTTTTGATAGAAATGGTGCAGGTGAACGGGGATGTAATGTACGTTTGCTCCTATGCCTTTTTCGTGAAGCTTTGCGAAAAGGTCTCCACGACTTGTATTTGAACCCCTTGGACAGTAACTGATCACGTATAAATGGTATGCATGATAGACTTCCGGGACTGCCGTAAGTGGTCTAATGCCCGGAATACCGGAGAATGCCTTGTTGTATTGTTGGGCAATTTCCTGTCGCCGGAGAAGCTGGTCCGGCAGTTTGCGAAGTTGGCTTAGGCCCAGAGCGCACTGAATGTCCGTTATACGGTAGTTGTAACCTAAATCAGCCATTTCATAATACCAAGTGCCCAGTTCGGCACGTTGGCGATGATCCGAGTCGATGCCATGATTACGAAATCTGCGCATTTTATCGGCCAATTTTGTATCGTTGGTCGTAACCATTCCCCCTTCACCGGTCGTAATATGCTTGACCGGGTGAAAACTGAATGCCGTGAGATCTGCAAGGGTACCGACTTTTTCTCCTTTATATTGCGCACCGAGGGCGTGGCAGGCATCGGCGATGAGAGTTATCCCATAACGGTCGGTAATGGCCCGCAAGGCGTCGTAGTTACAGGGTTGTCCGGCATAGTCTACTGCTATGATAGCCTTCGTTCTGGGAGTGATTTTCGTCTTGATCTCCTCCGGGTCGATCAAGAGAGTATCAGGATCGACATCGGCGAACACGGGTTTGCCTCCCTGAAACACGACGGCATTGGCTGTTGCCACAAAAGTTATCGGCGGGACGATGACTTCGTCACCGGGGCCGACGCCGATGGCGTGCATGACGGAATGAAGTGCTGCGGTACCGCTCGAGACGGCGACGGCCTCCCCGGCGCCTGTGAAACGGGCAAATTCTTTTTCAAATTCCCCGATTTTTGGTCCTGTGGTTAGCCAATCCGAACGCAGGGCTTCTACAACGGCTTCGATATCCTCTTCATCAATCCACTGTCTTCCATAGGGGATAAAATGATGCCTACCACCCGCGCTTTTTTGTTTTTTGTGTGATGCCGTCGATTCAATGTTCATCTTAGCGCACCTGCTACATTTAAACCCTCTGAAAAACCTTCTTCCATGTTAAGCAATCTTAAAACAACTTTATCATTCAGGCGATGAAGAGTGGTAAGGAAATGGGAGGTCGGCTCGTCTTCAACAGATGAATCATAAATGAGCTTTTTTAGGTCTTCAACAGTCAGCCACTCATCGTTCTGATCGCTGATGTAAACAAAGCCGTCAGGCAATCGTTGACCGGTTTTATAGTTTCGCCTTTCTTCCCACCACGTATAATTCGGCAGAACGATATACATGCCGTTGTAAGAAATCGTATTTCTTCCTTCTTCTTCCGTGATGAGGCTTTCGTGAAGTTTTTCTCCCGGTCGTATTCCGATTATCTCAATCTCGCATTCGGGGGCAACTGCCTTTGCCAAATCAATGACCTTCATGCTTGGGATTTTGGGAACAAATATTTCCCCGCCCTGGGCATGCCGGAGTGCCATGACTACGAGTTCAACGGCCTGATCAAGGGTTATCCAGAATCTTGTCATCCTGCTGTCCGTAATGGTAACCTTGCCCGTCTTTTTCTGCTCCTTGAAGAGTGGGATAACACTCCCCCGGCTGCCGATAACGTTGCCATATCGCACGCAACTGAAGCGCGTTCCCCGCGATCCGGAATAGGCATTTCCCTGAGTAAATATCTTTTCGGCACAGAGCTTAGTTGCGCCATAGAGGTTTGCGGGATTGACTGCCTTGTCAGTGCTCAAGGCGACAACTTTTTTTACGCCTACGTCAATGGCCGCAT
>DATESZ010000253.1:0-12157 GCA_035283845.1 Syntrophales bacterium
GACTGCAAGAATAATTAGAACGGGGGATCATAAAAAAAGGCTAATAGTCTATAGGTTATTAGTCTATAGCCTGTCTTTAGTGCTTCTCTTGCCGGTGGCTTTGATGGCAGCGAATGTACCTTCCATAGAGGATGTGGTCGCAGGGAAGGCTGTTCCTCCCACCATTGAGGATCTGACCGGCGGGAAGGTGAAGAACACCGATCTGATCGACAAGAACAATGTGGAGCTGGTCAAGGAGTATTTAACTGCAGGTTTGTATGAAAATATAAAAAGGGGAATGGTTCTGAGGACCGGGACCCAACTACCGCCTGATCAGTTGAATCCTAAACCATTCCGTGATGCTACTGATAGGAACCGGGGCAAGGCGGTCATGGATGAAAGGGGAATAGTTTACTATGAAAAGATAGGCACTCTCTGGCAGGGCGGCATTCCCTTTCCCAATGCAAAAAACGGCTTGGAGGCCATGGGCAACTATCATTTCGGTCGTGCATGGGATTCCTACCATACTTATCCGATTGAGGCGTGGTATGTTAATTCCAAGGGGGAGACCTATAAGACAATAGGGCAGGAGCACATGTATGTAAAGTGCAGCGCCAGGACAATGTTGCCGCCCCTTGGGTCAATACCTGGTTATGAGAACATCTATCTCAAAAGAATCAGTGTAACTTCTTATCCCCGTGAAATCGCCGGGCTGGGACAGTTTACCGTGAGGTATTATGACATGGCGAAGACTTACGACACGGGATTTGCATATCTTCCTGCCTTCAAGAGGACGATCCGGGTAAGCGCCACCACCTGGCAGGATAACATAGCCGGGATGGATATGATCTACGGGGACGGCGATGGCTTTCAGGAGCCATATCACGATTGGGACCTTAAACTCATTGAGAAAAAGTGGTTGCTCGTGTCCGAACCCAAGAGTTCCATTCCTATGCTGGATGAGAAGGGAAATCTCAGTAAGAGCATACTGTTTGATGTGGGTAAAAAATATCCCCGGCTGGGCTGGATCATATGGCCGTCGTACGTAGTGGAGGCCATACCGAGGTTCAAACATGTATACGGAAAGAGGGTCGTGTATATTCCGATCTATCCATACACATTCAGTGGAGCCGGGATTATTGCGACGGATATATATGACCGGCAGATGAAACTGTGGAAAGGAATTCTGATGTTCTTAGGACGTCAGGAATATCTCAATGGCGACCCGCAGAAGCCCCAGACGCCGTGGGTAGGTTTTTGGGTGGGCGACCTCCAGTCGAATCATACGTCCCAATACTGGGCAAATCAACAGGTAAACTTTCGCTATATGCCTGAAGATATCAACTTGGGGGCATTGCTGCAGAGAGGAAGGTAGCAGGTGACGCACCCTTCAGTGCAGATCAAAGGGATAATGAAATTTGCGTTTTAAGCCTAATTCCTGTTTGCCTGTAAACGCAGGTTGCAGGAATTAGTTTTTTTAGAAATAGGTTTTAAGAGGAGGGGACATGCCATATAATGATTTTAGGGAATTTATTGAAGCTTTGGAGAAGAGCGGCGATTTGCATCGGATAAAGAAGGAGGTGGACTGGAACCTTGAGGCGGGAGCGATAACGAGAAAGGGGTGTGAAGAGGTTGGTCCGGCAATATTGTTTGAGAAGATTAAGGATTATCCGGAAGGGTACAGGGTATTGGGCAACCCCCTTGCGTCATTCAGGAGGCTTGCCATAGCCCTTGATATGCCTCCAGACTCGACATACACAGAGATTCTCAATAGATATGATGAGGGAAGGAAGAATTTAATTAAGCCAATTCTTGTCAGTGATGGTCCATGTAAGGAGGAGATTCATAAAGGCGATGATGTAGATTTGTATAAATTGCCTGCTTTAATGATTCATGGCGGGGATGGCGGCAGATATCTCTGCACATGGAACGTAAACATCACGAAAGATCCCGATTCAGGTTGGGTAAACTGGGGCATGTACAGGGCTATGATCCATGATAAAAACAGATTGGTGGGACAGGTACTTCCTCAGCAGCATATTGGAATTATATATGCGAAATATGAAGAAAAAGGGATTCCTATGCCCTTTGCCATTGCGATAGCTCCGGAGCCGGTCACAACATTTATAGGGACAAGCGGCATTCCCTATGGGATAAGTGAGGCGGATATTGTAGGAGGGGTCAGGGGTGAGCCTTTAAGTCTTATAAAGTGTGAGACAAATGATCTTCTTGTCCCGGCTTCATCAGAGATAGTTATAGAGGGTGAGATGCCTCCCTTTGAGAGAATTGAAGAAGGACCATTTGGAGAATATCCCGGTTATCGTACATCTGGTAAATCACCAAAACCCGTATATCATGTGAAGGCAATAACTCACAGGAAGAACCCGATACTTGCAGCATCAAATATGGGAATGCCCATAGATGATTGTGATGTAGCGATGGGTATAGCTCAGGCTTCAGATTTAAGGTCTGATCTTATAAGAGCCGGTCTGCCCATAACAGGCATATATATTCCGCCTGAGAGCTGTCTATTTTCTGTTATTGTCTCAACAAAGACACCCTATTCAGGGATTGCCAACAGGATAGCGAGTTGTATATGGGCAAATAAGAATGGTTCGTTCTCACCGAAGGTTATTGTTGTTGAAGATGGTGTGGATCCGACGGATATGAGAGAGGTATTTCATGCATTTTCGACAGCTCATCATCCTGTAAGAGGAACGCATGCTCTATCAAATACACTAGCTCACTCACTAATGCCTTACCTGTCGGATCATGATAGAGCCTATGGTGTTGGATCAAATGTAGTTTATGACTGTACATGGCCAAAGGACTGGAGCGAGGAGGAGATACCGAAGAAGGCATCCTTTAAGGATATATATCCAAAGGAAATTCAGGAGAGGGTGTTGAATAATTGGAAGGAATATGGGTTTAAAAGCTAAAGAAAGGAGGTTGTAAGGGGGGGTACGATGAAGTCTTCGGCAGAATAACTTATCAATTCTAACTACAAAAAGGAGGAGTGCTTGATATGAAGACTGCAAGAATAAGTAGAACGGGGGATCATAAAAAAAGGCTAATAGTCTATAGGCTATTAGTCTATAGCCTATCTTTGGTGCTTCTCTCGCCGGGGGCTTTGATGGCAGCGAATGTACCTTCTATAGAGGATGTGGCCGCAGGTAAGGCGACTCCCCCCACCATTGAGGATCTGACCGGCGGTAAGGTGAAGAACACTGATCTGATCGACAAGAACAATGTGGAGCTGGTCAAGGAGTATTTACCTTCGGGTATGTATGAAAACGTAAAAAAGGGAATGATTTTGAAGATGGGAACCCAACTGCCGCCTGATCAGTTAGTTTCGAAAGTCTTCAGGGATGCTACTGAAAGGAACCGGGGCAAGGCTGTCATGGATGAAAACGGAGTGGTTTACCATGAAAAGATGGGCACTCCCTGGCAGGGTGGTATTCCCTTTATCTGGGCAAAGAGCGGCTTGGAGGCAATGGGTAACATTAATTTCGGACGTGTATATGATTCGTTTCGTGCTTCTCCGGAGCTGTGGTATGTTAATTCCAAGGGGGAGGTTTATAAGACAGTAGGACAGGAGCACCTCTTTGTAAAGTGTAGCGCCAGAACAATGTTGCCGCCCCTTGGGACAATTCCCGGTTATGAGAGCATATTTATCAAAAGGATTAGTGCAGCTACTTATCCCCGGGAGATCACCGGGTTGGGGCAGTTTACCGTGAGGCATTATGATTTTGCGAAGACTTACGACACGGGATTTGCCTATCTGCCTGCCTTCAAGAGGACAATTCGGATAAGCGCCACCACCTGGCAGGATAACATAGCCGGGTCAGATGTAATCTACGGGGATGGCGATGGCTTCCAGGAGCCATATAACGATTGGGACCTTAAGCTCCTGGGGAAAAAGTTTTTGCTGGTGCACGAACCCAAGAATCCTTTTCCTATGTACGACAAGGGACATCTCAGTAAGAACGTACAATTTGATGTGGGTAAAAAATATCCCCGGCTGGGTTGGGTCATATGGCCGGTGGACGTAGTAGAGGCCATACCGAAGTTCAAACATGTATACGGAAAGAGGGTCGTATATATTCCGATCTGGCCCTACTGGGAAAGTACTTCACCGATTGTGGCAGTGGATATATATGATCGGCAGATGAAACTGTGGAAAGTGTATGTCCTGCTATCCGGATGTCAGGAATATTTAAATGGCGACCCACAGAAGGCACAGACAGGGAACGCCGCGTCTTTGATGTATGACCTCCAGACAGATCATTCGACCCTTTTCTGGTTAAATCAGTCTATAAACGCATACATTAGCCCTGAAGATATCAACTTGGGGAGGTTGCTGAAGATGGGAAGATAGTGGATGACGCTGCCTTAAGGGGGTATGAGTATTCCGGCGCTTGCTGAAGCAAAGAAGACCGGTTTCTTCTACGGCTGGGTCGTCTTGGGTGGCGCTCTGATTATCTGCGGCATTTCTTACTCCATGAGGTACAGTTTCTCAGTATTTCTGTCCTCGCTTCTGTGGGAGTTCGGCTGGCGCCGACCGGAACCTCGGCGCCATCAATGGCTTCTGATAATTTGAAACAGGGAGAGATGATTATGGGCCGACCAAGCATCAATGATAAAGAGCAAAAGAAAGGTTTAACAAAGAGGGATTTCCTTAAGGTAGGGGGACTTGGAGCAATTGCGACGCTTGGCTTATCGAACCTTTCTGCGGCATCTTCTAAGAAAAGCAATATAGACTCTAATAAGAAGATCGATGTTCATGCACATTTTCATATACCGGAGTTTTTCAGGGAAATAGAGAGGCGTTTTGGTAAATCAGAACAGATGCCCGGTTGGAAACTCCTCGGAATGAAAAAAGACACCTACATGCAGACTTATTCAATCGAAGAGAGACTGGATTGGATGAGTAAGTTCGGTATAGAAAAATCCGTTTTTTCTTTTCCAACCATCAATCTCTACGTGAATGAGATTACAGAACCCAAAAAACGCATTGAGATGAGTAATTTTATTAACGATATTTTTGCAAAGACGCATCAGAAATATCCAAATAGGGCGCTGTTCTTTGCCGATGTCCCTTTGGGAACCGATCCTGATTTTAGTACAAAGGAGTTGATTCGCGCTGTTACCCAATTAGGCCTGCAAGGCGTTGCCATTCAAACCAACAATGCAGGGAGATTACCCCATGATAGGGATTTCGATGATTTCTTTTCTGAGGCAGAGCGTTTGGATGTACCGGTTTTCATGCATCCAAGCATCTCCCCCTGGTTTAAGCATGCATACTCAGGATTAGAAAAGTATCTGATGTATGCTCTTGTCGGGTTTCCGGCGGATGCTACGATCGCCGTCGCCTACATGATCCTCGATGGCTTCTTTGAAAGGCACAAGAATAGTAAGATCATTATTACGCACCTCGGCTCCACTGCCCCTTACATTTATTATCGGCTCGGCGAAACCTTGGAGAATCAATATTTACCGCCGACGATATCCGGAAAGGCCAACTTGACCAAGATGCCCTTAGAATATCTGAAAATGTTTTACTATGACACGGCCAGCGGTAACCCCGAAGCCTTGCAACTCTGCGAGAGTATTCTTGACGAGAACAAAATACTCTTGGGGACGGATCATCCTTATATAGAAAGCGCTGAGCACATAGCAATAGATTACCTTAAGAGAACTAAAATAACCAAAAACCAACTGGAGAAGATTTATTTTAAAAATGGTAGAGACCTCTTTAAACTCAAGGTATAGGTTCTACCTAATACTGGCCATTAATTGACAAATTCATTCAATACATGATGTTTATTAATTTATGATTGCTTCCATCTTCTGCCTTCGTTATCAGTAAACACCATATAGGAGTGAGTTATGACCTTTTATGCCTCAGTCACTGCACTGAAATCAAAAAGAATATTTTTGGTATTCTTCTTTCTGGCAAGCATTTTGCCTATTATGGTATTGCTGCTTATCCTTCGCAATTATATCCTACCTTCACTTTCGGCAGCGCCGCATGCGGAATTAGAAGACATCTTTCAAACACTGATAGCTGTGATGCTATTACTTCCTTTCCTCAGTTTCTTTTTAATGTATAGATGGCTCAAATCCTTTGAGGCTGTAACTTCTGAAATCGCCATCAAATCAAATGAAATCGTCAACAGGGAAAAAGAATTTGCCGGTCAGGTCATTAATGGACAGAGCGATTACGTCAAAACATCCGCTGATTTGCCGGACGATTCTGAAGAAAATGAAATGCAAACTATTATTAACTCCTTCAACAACATTTTTCAGACTGCGACAGACCAGTTAGCTGAACGTAACAGATTAAAGGAGCTCTTAGGAAAGCTGATCGGTGTAGCATCTAACCTTACCTCCGAATTGGATTTCGACCGCCTTTTCCCACTTATTGTAGGCAATGTCACAGACGCCATATCGGCAGAACGTTCCAGTCTATATGTCGTGGACTGGGATAAAGAGGAAATATGGACGAAGGTTTCCGAAGGCATAGACACTATACATATCCCCTTGGGCAGGGGCATAAGCGGGCTTGTCGCTGAAACAGGCAAAGAAATAAATGTTGAAGATGCATGGGAACTGCCCTATTTTGATCGTTATTTCGACCTGCACAACAATTTTCGCACCAGATCTGTTCTCTGTGTACCAATCGAAGGCCGTTCGGGAACAACTATAGGCGTTCTTCAAGTTATAAATAAAAAAGGCAAGGATCGTTTCGATAATGAAGATGAGGTTCTCATGAGAGGGCTTACATCTCAGGTAGGCATTGCCTTGGAAAACTCCATGTTAGTCGATGAGATTCTTATCTCATTTAACAGTTCAATAAAAACTCTTTCCAGCGCGGTTGATGCCCGGCATCCATTTACGGCAGGTCATTCAGAAAGGGTAAGAGAATATTCTTTGAAGATCGCATATGAAATGAAATTATCCAAAGAAGATATTGAAACACTGAGTTATGCTGCACTGTTGCACGATATAGGAAAAATCGGTATATCCGATGCTGTATTAATGAAGAATGGACCATTCAATGCTGACGATTGGGCGGAGATGAAAACTCACCCTCAGAAAACGAAGCACATATTGGATAATTTACACTTTAAGCGGCATCTGCGGCAGGTGCCGGATATTGCCTTCCGACATCATGAAAAAATAAATGGGGAGGGATATCCTGAGGGAATTGTAGGGAAGCAAATACCTCTTGGGGCCAAGATCATTGCCGTTGGCGATGTTTTCGACGCGCTCACATCAAAGCGGGACTATCCAAAATACAACGGTCAAACAACCCTGTCACATGATCCGATGACTGTTCCCGATGCCATCGAAATCTTGAAAAATCAATCCGGCAGCCATTTTGATCCTTCCGTCGTCAATGCTTTCATAAAGAGCCTTTCTTAGGTTAGGATCCCCAACATCGCTATGCGGCGCCGGCATTGCGCTGTAAATTTTCCCATATCACCGAATACCCCTGTCCACGACCTATACACATGGTAGTTAATCCATATCGAGCTTGAGGGTTCTCCTTAAAGAGTCCTGCCAGAAAAGCCACCAGACGGGGGCCTGACGACGCAAGAGGATGCCCGTAAGCTATTGCGCCGCCCCACTTGTTTACCCGAGGATCATCCCATTTCATACCCATACGGTCGAGGAAGTAAAGGCACTGAACGGCAAACGCCTCGTTCATCTCGATAATGTCTATGTCATTTATAGAAAGTCCCGCCTTCGTCAGGACTTTACGGGTTGCCGGCACAGGGGCAGTTCCCATTATGGTCGGATCCACTGCTGCTACGGCTGAAGCAATCCAGCGCATCTTCGGCTTGATGCCCAGCTCCCTGGCCTTCGCTTCACTCATGAGAAGAACTGCGCCGGCACCGTCATTTAATCCGGAGGCATTGCCTGCGGTAACATAGCCGTTTTCCTTAAATGGCGTCTTTAAGTCCCTTAATCCTTCCATCGTGGCTCCGGGCCGGGGCTGCTGATCTTTATCCGCCACGATCCGCGTCCCATCTGCTAATTCTACCTCGATTGGAATAATCATATCTCTCATCTTGCCCGCTCTGATGGCCTCATCTGCCTTGCGCTGACATTCCACCGCATATCTATCCGCCATCTCTCGGGTGAATTCCGGGAACCGTTCGTGAATATTCTCCGCTGTTTGGCCCATATTCAAAGAAGATGGTCCGCCCATTACTTCTTCGGCACGGGGGTGGGGATCACGCATGAACCCCATGGGCAGGTGTCCCATATGCTCCACGCCTCCTGCTATGAGGCAATCCGCCATGCCCGACGCAATATGGGTCACCCCAAAGCTGATGGCAGTGAGCCCTCCTGCACACATGCGGTCTATGGAGCATCCGGGGACGCTGTATCCCCAGTCGGCCAGCATGGTCGCTACCCGTCCCAAGGTTCCCCCTTGCTCTTTCATCTGATTGGTAGCGCCCCAGAGACTGTCTTCGATCATATCCGGCGTTACCCCTGGATTCCGTCCAATCAGGGCCTTCAGTAATGGAACAACCAGATCGTCAGCTCTCGTCTTCCAGAAAATCCCTTTATCTCCGGCTCTACCAAAGGCCGTCCTCACCGCATCAACTACAACCACTTCCTTTAGTTCTCGCACCATAAGCCTAAGCTCCTCTTATTTGCATTTATATTCCGGTTTTCTCTTTTCCAAAAAGGCTCTTGCTCCCTCTTTCTCAAGCACGCGCTCCTATTCCCAGCTCCCTGGCAATAGCCAGGCGACTCATCTCTGCCGTCCCTTCGGTGATATTGAGCATCTTGGCGTCCCGCCAGATACGCTGTATCGGATACTCCATCATGTATCCGTATCCCCCGTGAATGGAAAGGGCATTGAGCATCAACTGCTGCAGGGTCTCTGTGGCAAAAACCTTCACCATGCAAGCCTCTTTCATATAGTCTACGCCTTGATCCGCCATCCAGGCGCCGCGATAGGTCATAATACGCATGATGTCTATATTTATAGCCATATCGACCAGCTTAAAGGTGTTTGCCTGAAACGTGGCGATCGGCTTACCAAACTGGACTCTCTCATGAGCATACTTAAAAACGATATCATATGCCGCCTGGGCAAGACCGGTTGCCCTCGCGCCGTACGCCAGCCTTCCCGCCTTCAGAGTTGCCAGAACCTGCGCCAACCCTTCGCCTTCTACGCCTAACAGATTTTCCTGGGGAACCCTGACGTCTTCAAAGAAGAGCTCTGCCGTCTCCTGAGAATTGTTTCCCACTTTATGCAACTTTCTGGACGTAAAGCCCGGGGTTCCCTTCTCTACGACAAACAAGCTGATTCCCTGTCCTCTTTTTACAACTTTTTTAGGATCTGTCGTATAACAGGCAACTGTGACAAAATCAGCGAATGTCCCGTTGCTGATAAATATCTTGCTTCCATTAATGATGTAATCGTTACCGTCCTTGACCGCTCTCGTCCTCATGGCGATGGCGTCAGACCCCGCATCAGGCTCCGTAAGCGCAAAGGCGGCAATCTTCTCCCCTTTGATGGCGGGAACCATGAACCGTTGCTTCTGTTCCTCATTGCCAAAGTTATTGATCGCCCTTAAGCCCAGTCCCGAATGCGTGGTGCTCACGGCCCCGGCAATGCCTCCGCACACCTTGTTCAGCTCTTCAATCAGGATCATCTCAGTAATCTTATCGGCCTCGGCGGCTCCATATTTTTCAGGATAGGTGACACCCAGGTAGCCAAGCTTTCCCATCTTGGGAAAAAGCTCCAAGGGGGTAACTCCTGTCTCCTCAGCCATTTCGACTAACGGGCCAATCTCCGTCTCTGCAAAATTCCGGATCTGGTCTCTAAATATTATCTGCTCTTCAGAAAGTGCAAAATCCATTTTTTACTCCTATCCTCTTTTATGACATTTCATTCTCCCTGCAAAACATCGCATGGCAGGTTCATGAAAGAATCATTCCAATGCCGGGCAAGCCTTTTGCTCAGCCAACAGCATATTTTTTAATAATGTCTCGGTCAACGGTTTTGGCCTCTTCGATCAATTCTTCACTTGCCTGTATCTCCATCCCCAACAAAACCGGCCCCATGGATTTTCCGGTCTGATCAAATCTTAGGGTGCAGGTTGCACCGCCGCCAAGAGCCCGCCTTAAGATGATCTCCAGACTGTCGAGACGGGGCACCGGATAAATTTCCACTCCGCCTTTGACCATTCCTCCGAAATATTCTTTAACCTTTTCGGGAGTTATGACCTTTGCCAAATAATCATAGATATTCTTGGATTTGGCCATGAGCCCAATATTGCTGACATCCCCTTTATCACCGGATCGTGCAAAGGCTAATTCCGCAAGTTTTACCTTTTTCATTATCATTCCACCTCCATCAACTGACTTTCTACCTTAACGGCATCCCTCGGAACCAGTGAAGGCCAGAGGGCAATGACCGGCCTTACGTTCATGGGCACGCCAAAACTGGAGCCCACGGGCCCCATGGTCCATAAATGGGTCGCCTCCCGGCGGACAACTTCTGCTTCCTTATAGGTATTCGTCCGGCCGGCTATGCGCAGACCCACTTCATTATAATCCTTATCTTCAATCGTAGCGGCTTCGCCATGGAGCATATTTACACCCATAAAATCAATACGCAGTTCCCTGAAATTCACACTGCTTTTCTTGAACCGCTCTTTCACCCACGTTGCGGCCCACTTTGCCTTTTCCAGGGCATCGGGCGCGGGGAAATAGACCAGTCCCTCGCCAATGAAGCCATCTTTGAATCCAATGCAGACTTTCAGAGTATCAGGGCGTTTTTTACCCTTCATATTTATTACCCTCACCCTGTTCCTGCCCTCTTCGACTAACTGTAAAGCGGTAAAGTCACCGATGCCATCGGGCATCAGATAATTGGCCGGATCAACGATTTCGTACAGCAAATGCTCTTTCACAGTCCAAGAGTTGACTATGCCCCCGGATCCTTTCGGCTTGGTAATAACAGCTTCACCATTTTCATAAAACTCGGCTATGGGGAAACCGATTTCCCAGGGTCGTTCCGACACCTTCCACATGTTGGACATACCGCCGCTGACGCAAGCCGAGCATTCTATGATATGACCAACGGTCACGGCCGCCGCGATCAGGTCCGTATAAGCCGGGTCATCGAATTTCCAGCCGAATTCGTACATCAGGGGACCAACGTAGAGGGCATTATCGGAAACCCTGCCGGCAATGATCATGTCGGCGCCGTTTTTCAGCTCTTTTACGATCAGATCCGCGCCGGTATAGGCATTGGCGGCAGCAATCCTGTCTCTGATTGAATCTATATCTTCTTCACCCGTATCCAGATTCTTAAATTTCCATCCCTGAGCCCGGATATTGTCGATATAGGGCAGGATGTCGTCTCCGGAAACAACGCCGATCTTCATGGGCCCCAGTTTCAATTCCTGAATGACCTTTTTTACCTCCAGCGCTGCCTGTAAAGGATTTGCCCCGCCCGCATTGGTTATCATTTTAATGTGATTCTTGGCGGTGACGGGCAGCAGCCTTTTCATCCAGGGGATAATGTCCGGGATATAACCAGCTTCTGGATTTTTCTCCTTCATGCGGTTCAGGATCGCCATGGTCAATTCCGCAAGGTGATCGAAACCCATGTATTCTACCTCGCCGCTCTTCGCCATCTCCAGTGCCGGATCGAAAATGTCTCCCCAAAAGGCGGAGCCGGAACCAATAAGAACTTTTTTCATGTTCTGTTACCTCCTAACTATTTGTCTTTTTAAAAGCATGTCTTAGGTCTTCGCGAAAATTGGGATGGGCTATGGCAATCAAGTCCCTTGCTCTCTCCGCAAGGGATTTACCCCTAAGTTGAGCAATCCCATACTCAGTAATTACAAAGTCGATGTCCGCCCTGCCCACGGTCGCTGTGATTCCTGCATCCAACTTGGCAACAATTCGAGAGACCTCATCCTTTTGGGCGGTGGAAGGGAAGACAATCACGGCCTTCCCTCCCGGCGAGGCTGCGGCGCCCCGCAGAAAATCAAGCTGCCCTCCGATGCCGTTAACCAATGTTTCGCCCCGCATTTCCGCATTTACCTGACCCATCAGGTCTATCTGGATACCTGCGGTTACGCTTACCAAATTCCTGATCTGACTCAGGACACTGATATTATGGGTAAAATCTATAGAA
>DATESZ010000254.1:0-16467 GCA_035283845.1 Syntrophales bacterium
CTGCGGCACGGCCTCGTCGTCTCCTTCCGGACCGGGAATCTCCGAGACGATGGTCTCAAAAAGCGGCAGCAGGTCCGCTGAGTCATCCCCCGGTTTCCGATGGGCCTGGCCGAGTTTGGCGTTGGTATAGAGGATGGGGAATTCTATCTGCTCTTCCGTCGCGTCGAGATCGATGAAGAGGTCATAGATCTCGTTGATGACCTCCTCGATGCGGGCGTCGCCACGGTCGATCTTGTTGATCACCAGGATGATGGGAATCCGTCTGGCCAAGGCCTTCTTCAGGACGAAGCGCGTCTGCGGCAGGGGGCCTTCGCTGGCGTCGACGAGCAGGATGGCCCCGTCGACCATATTGAGGCTGCGTTCCACTTCTCCGCCGAAATCGGCGTGTCCCGGCGTGTCCACGATATTGATCTTCACATCTCCATAACGGATCGCCGTATTCTTGGCCATGATGGTAATGCCCCGCTCCCGTTCGAGGTCGAGGGAATCCATGACCCGTTCTTCCACAACCTGGTGGTCGTTAAAGGTGCCGGTCTGTTTCATCATGCCGTCCACCAACGTCGTCTTGCCGTGGTCTACGTGAGAGATGATGGCGATATTTCTGATCTTTTCTTTACGCATTCGCTTTTTTCCTGCCTTGTTATTGTTTTATAACTCCCCTGCCGGTGCCGGGACAGAGGCAGGTAACTGTCTGTAATTGTTTCTCACTACCACAGGCGCCGATGGGGGTCAACCACTTTGCGTTTCGCGGCACTGACCGGTGTAACGCTGATTTTCCTTCCTCTCCACGTTGATGCACCGCACCGGACGGGATCCCGTAAGCGGGAAAAGACTCTTCGTGGAGAAAACGGCTGCGGGCCGGGAGCTTCAGAATAACCACCATGCCCGACGCGGGCACAACGAAGGATGAAAACCACCCTCACCCCTCCCTCCCCCGTCGAGGGGGAGGGATACAGGGAGGGGGTATTTTCATATAAAAATTCTGGTTGTGAAAAATGGACGGTTCATGTATGGGAATTTCGGACAACAGCAAATAAAGCAGGAGGGGAAATCATGGGCAAGGACAAAAACGTCAAAAAAGATACAAAAAAGAAACCTTCCAAAACGTTGAAGGAAAAGCAGGCCGCCAAGCGGCTGAAGAAGACGGGGAAGACCGGAGAGGTCTAAACCCTTCCATATCATTAGAACCTACTTGTGATTTAAGGATGTCTGGCGCCGGAATTCCTTAGCCGCTCCAATTTTCTATATCGCCGCCTCCCATCCCTGATCGGAGTCGATCATCGGTCTGACATCGTATACTTCCAGCGTTACCGCTGCATGTATGAGTTTTGCGGTGGCCTCTCCAATTCTCTGTGCTGCCTGGGCTCTCATGGTTTCAAGTTTTTCTCCGCTGGTCTGGTAGCCGGTCATTTTAAGATAGACCCTGATTCCTTTCCATTCCGGCGTTGTTTTTCCCGGCTCCATGATTGAAAAGACAGCATAGGGGTTCACCAGGAGATTAGCGAATGTCCGGCTGTTCCTCAATGTCATCACAACGGTTTTCTCATCAACCATGCGCGGAGAACCTAAAACCGCTGAATTGACCTTCCCTTCCTTATCGGCAGTGCTCAACGTCCCAATTCGAGGCTGTTTATTGAAATACTCCATTAATTTTGCGGCCATGTTATATCTCCTTCCAAGCTTTGATAGTTTCTTTTCGAAGTATTACTTTCTTGTTATTCTAAGTATATGAAAAAAGGTATATGCTTGTCAACGTCATAATCATTAATTAATATGCGCTTGCATATGAAACAGATAATCAATAAAGTATGATTCATTTATTTGAGGAGAAAGAGTCAATGGAGACTATAGTTCAAAAGTTGGCCGACTTGGAAGAACAGGATGTATTGGCGCTGGTGCAGAAGGCGCTCGACAATGGCACAGATCCGGGACAGATCTTTGGCGCTTGCCGCCAGGGCATGATTCTGGTAGGTGAGCGTTACGGGAACGGCGAGTACTTTGTGTCGGATCTGATGATGGCAGCCGAGATTTTCAAGGGCGCAGCAAAGATTTTGCAACCGGCCATGACGGGCGTCAATACTGAAGGCAAGGGAAAAGTTGTGGTTGGTACCGTAGCGGGCGACATCCACGATATTGGTAAGGACTTGGTGGTAGGCATGTTGCAGGTATCTGGTTTTGAAGTGCACGATTTGGGCGTGGACGTGCCATCGGCTAAGTTCGTGGAAAAGCTCAAGGAAACCGGCGCCACGATACTGGCTCTTTCCGGTCTGCTGACCGTTGCCTTTGATGCTATGAAAGAGACCGTGGCCGCAGTTGAAGAGGCAGGCCTGCGGCCATGCGTCAAGATTATGATCGGAGGCGGCCCTGTTACCGAAGACATACGGTCATATACCGGGGCTGATGCCTGGGGCAATAGCTCCCAGACGGCTGTCAGCTTGGCCAATCAATGGACGGAGGCGTAAGGTGGACAAACAAGCATTGTATCAAGACCGGCTTAACCGAATTCAGAAGACAATCAACTACGAGCGGGTCGCCCAAATCCCGATTGTCTTTATGGGGATAGCTTTTGCGCCCCGCTATATGGGTTTGCCAATGTCTAAATTCTGCGTGGACGAGGAGGCCGCTGTCCAGGTTACGCTGGACACAGTCAACAAGATAGGTGAGATAGATGGGATCAACTATCTGCCCGGCGGCCGCATCCACATTGTACTCAGCAGCATCTGGCTCTCAAAGACCAACATTCCCGGCCGTGAACTACCGGAAGGCTCGCTGTGGCAGGTAGTGGAAAAAGAGGTCATGACGCCGGGCGACTATGACTTTATTGTCGAGCACGGATGGCAAGCTTTTTTGGGACAGCACATGCCCAAGGTGGTGGATATGGAAGAATTTCATGCCGCCATGGGTTGGATTATGCAGAACATGCCGGCAGTAGCCCAACGATTCCGCGAAAACGGCTATGTCATCCTCAGCGGCGGCGCCACGACAATTCCGTTCGAGTATTTTTGCGGCGGCCGCTCTATGTCCAAATTTTTTCTGGATCTCTACCGCATGCCGGATCGGGTGCAGGCGGCCATGGATGTCATTGTGCCTGAGATGATCAGCGCCGGCATCGGCGCGGCCAAGCTGAGCGGCTCGATCGGTGTCTGGGTCGGTGGCTGGCGGGCAGCCAGTGCAATGGTGGCGCCCAAGATCTGGAACCGGATGGTCTGGCCGTACTATCAGCAGATTGTCGGTGCGCTAGTGGCCGAGGGCATCGTGCCCATTTTTCACTGGGATCAGGACTGGACCCGCGATCTGCACCGGCTCAAGGAACTGCCGGCAAAGAAATGCATACTCAACCTGGATGGAATGACCGACATCCGCATGGCGAAGGAAATCCTGGATGGCCACATGGCCATTATGGGCGACGTGCCGGCTTCGCTGTTCGCGGCCGGTACACCGGACGACATTTACAATTATGTACGGGATCTGGTGCGCGACGTGGGACCCGAGGGGCTGTTGCTCTGTCCTGGCTGCGATGCGCCGATCAACACTAAGCCCGAGAACATGGAAGCCTTTGTTGCCGCCGGTCGAGAGTTTGGCGCTTTAACTGCAAAAGTGTAAGAAATGATATCATCCCGCACCAAAGTCATTGCTTGTACCACCGTTATCGAAGAGATGTTGCCGCTAATGCCTTCCGACATGAGCTACGAAGCGCTCGACTTCGGGCTTCACCTCTACCCTGTGAATCTCCGTGATACCCTCCAAGCAACCATCGACGCAGCCAGCGCCGAAGTTGAAACCATTATCCTGGGCTACGGCCTGTGCTCGATGGCCGTGGTTGGCCTGAAAGCAACCAACTGCACCCTGGTGGTGCCCCGTGTTGACGACTGCATCGCCATTTTCCTTGGTTCACGAGCCTCCTATAAAGAGCAGTCCAGTCGAGAACCGGGCACCTACTATCTTACCAAAGGTTGGATTTTGGTGAACTATACCCCTTTTGAAGAACACAGACGCCTTGTTGAGCGGTACGGTCAAGAGCGGGCCGGCCGCATGATCAAGCTGATGTTCAAAAATTACACCCGCCTCGCCTTTATCGACACCGGCCAGTATGAAAAGGAACGCTATCGAGACTATGCCCGCCGTGCCGCCGAACAGTTTGAACTGCGCTACGAAGAAATTCCAGGCTCGACTGCCTTCGTCAAAAAAATGATCTTCGGGCCTTGGGATGATGATTTTGTAGTGGCCCGGCCCGGCCAAACCATAAGCTACGCCAATTTTGTAACAATAACCACCCCGATGTGCAACCTGCCCGGTGTTTCATTCAACCCGTCGGCGGAGGGCTAATGTCTATCCCAAACGCTGCATCCTCAACCTACCAAGTTGATTTTGAGCCGATTGGCAAACGGACTGAAGTTAAAGCTGGACTCAACTTACTCGAGGCGGCGCATGTCAGCGACGGGATGCGGGCTGCATCCGGGGCGATCGAGGCGGTCAGCCTGACCGACACCGGCCTTATCCTAAAAACCGTGGATAACGCGCCGGCCGTTGGGTTGTGCGGCTCCGGCATTATCGACGTAATAGCCGAGTTGCACCGCTGGAACCTGATCAACGAGCGGGGACGTTTTGGCCGGCAGAATGGGCAGGTGCGCAGTAGTCGCCACGGGCCAGAGTTTTTGCTGGTACCGGGTAGTCACAGCGGCAGCCGGCGCTTTGCTTTGGCGATGCTTTTTCCCATATTGATAAAAAGGAACTTAATTCAACTTTTTCTTGATGGAGTGATTTTATGGAAATAATCGGCGAAAAAATCAATGGCACGCGCAAACGCGTCGCCCAAGCCATTGCCGAGCGGGATGCCGAATTCATCAAGGATTTAGCCCTCAAGCAGGTTGAGGCACGTTCAGCCTGGCTTGACGTGAATGCCGGCACCCATCCCAGCCAGGAGCCGGACGATCTGGTCTGGCTGATTGAAAACGTGCAGGCTGTGGTCGACACACCGCTGTGCCTCGACAGCGTAAACCCCAAAGCCCTTGCTGCAGCAATTAAGGCCGTCAACAAAACCCCGATGATTAACTCAATCAGCGGCGAGCCGAATCGTCTGGAAGGCATCTTGCCTCTGGTGGCAGAGCACGGCTGTCGAGTGATTGCCCTGGCGATGGACGACAAGAATATCCCCAACACCAGTGAGGCGAGGACGGCAGTCATTCATAAAGTGATAGAGGCTACGCGCGCGGCGGGCATCCCTGACCAGCATATCTATGTTGACCCGCTGGCAATGGCCATCAGCACCAATACTCAAAGCGGGCAAATCTTTTTTGACACGATCCGATCCATACATTCCGCCCACCCGGATGTCCATTTTACTGCCGGGCTCAGTAATATTTCCTTCGGCTTACCGGCCCGCTCTTTCATTAACCGGGCCTTTTTAACTCTGGCCATTGCAGCCGGGCTGGACAGCGCCATTCTCGACCCTCTGGATCAGGAGTTAAAGGCGGCATTGCTGGCCGCAGAACTGGTGCTGGGCCGAGACCGTCATTGTCTCAACTATACCCGGGCTTATCGGGCCGGGTTTGTTTGATTTGATTTTAGTGCCCTCTTTTGCTGCATTTGGGGTAAAAATTCAGCGCTAACTGGTATTTTAATTGCTGTGGACTTTGATGATATGTGGAATAAATTTGCTCTTGCACTGACGGCTCTGACTATTGCCCTGGTGATAATCCTGTATGACCCTTCCTCCACTTCCAATCCTGCCGCCTCACCTGCCGACCGCGCCAGAGAGGACCTAAGCAGGTTCGCATATCCCAGCCTGGAAGGAATAAAATGGGGAGCGCACTTCATCATGCCCCATGAAAGTCTGGAGAGGCTTTTCGGAGATGATTGGATTTACGCAGCCAGATTCAACAGGATTGACCGCCGCCACGTCTATCCCGGCATGACCATAAAAGTGCCGGAAAGCATGGCGGCCATCAAAAATTACAATCCCCTGCCTCTCCAGTATAAACCGGCGAAAAAATATCCGAAGTATATTCTGGTGGACGTAGCTGAACAGTGGCTGGCGGCCTATGATTATGGGATATTAAGCTTTTCCATACCCGCCGCAACGGGTATTGAGGAGCATTTGACGCCAGTGGGCATGTTCAAGGTAGATGCACGCCATAAAAATCATACTTCCTCCCTCTACAAAACCCAGAAGGGGGATGCCCAATACCCCATGGACTACGCGATTCGCTTCTATGTTGATCCCGACAATGTTGCCTACTGGATACATGCCCGCGATCTGCCCGGCCGGCCCGTTTCCCACGGATGCATCGGCGTATTTGATGAATTCATGCAAAACAGGACATACGGGTGGCCGGAAAAGCCTGTTCTGAGTGACGCTTCAAAATTGTACTACTGGGTCGATGAAAACAGGGATGAAGACGAGTCCCGGATTGTTTTTATTGAAGACGGCCCGATGGTGGAGATAAGAGGGGAGCTGCCAAGCTATCGATAAGGACTCACATCAAGATTTATTAAGGGACAAACATTATGAAAAAGAAAACTGTGGGATTATTCTTTGGGGGCCTAAGTAATGAGGCTGACATATCAATAATTTCGGCCAAAAATATAATTAAATATTTTGATTATAAAAAATATAATTTAGTTTTGGTTTATTGGCACAAAAATAATCAATTTTATATTTTGAAAAACACAGAAGAAATAAAGGATATTTCAGAAAAAAATAAAATTAATGTCGGAGATTTTTCAAAACTATTTGATGTCGCTTTGCCGATTACTCATGGTAAATATGGAGAAGATGGAGCATTACAAGGACTTTTAGAAATTCAAAAAATGCCCTATTGTGGCTGCAGGGTGTTGAGTTCAAGTTTATGTATGGATAAAGCTGTCTTCAAAACATTTTTAGCGGGACATAAAATCAATCAGGTAAATTTTGATTTTATAGATCTGCGGAACAAAAAACAAAGCGATGTTGAAAAGTGGATAGCAAAAATAAAAAACAATTTTGAATTGCCGGTTTATATCAAGCCTTCAAATTCTGGTTCTTCAGTTGGCATTAATAAAGTTACTGATTTTAAAAATCTTAAAAAAGCCGTAAAGGATGCGGCTCGGCATGATGATAAAATTTTGGCCGAGCAAGGGCTTATAAACCCTAGAGAAATTGAGGTGGCAGTGCTAGGTAATGAAGAATTAACAATATCTGATCCAGGGGAACTTGTTTTGGATGGAGCTTTCTATGATTTTGATGAAAAATATGAAAACAACAGAACACAGGTAGCAATTCCAGCTAAGCTTGATTCTAAAACTAAACAGGAAATTAAAAATTTGGCAGAAAAAGCTTATCATCTTTGTGACTGCAAAGGCTTTGCCAGGGTAGATTTTTTTATAAATAACAACAAAGTATATTTGAATGAAATAAACACACTGCCTGGTTTTACGGATATTTCTATGTTTCCGATGCTAATGAAAAGTGCAGGTATTTATTATAAAAAACTGATAAATATAATTATAAAATTAGCGAATTAAAAATTAAAACCGGGAAGTCGTCAGACCCTGCCAAATTCCTTTTCAATCCTTTGCATCGCCTCTTTCAGCCGATTGTCTGGCACGGTAAGGGAGATGCGTATATATCCTTCGCCGTACTGGCCATAGGCAGTGCCCGCCGCCACAACGACGGCTGTCTTTTCAAACAGCCGGTTGGTAAATTCCAATGCAGTCATGCCGGCCGGCACGGGGACCCAGAGATAAAAAGTGCCCTTCGGCGGATCAAACTTGATGCTGATATTCTTAAGCGTGGCGAGTACCAGTGCGCGGCGTCCGGCATATATGCGAAGCATCTTACTGATATTCTTTGTTTCTTGCTTCAAGGCATGAATAGCGGCATACTGAATGGGGTTGAAGATTCCCGAGTCGGTGTTTTCCTTCACCTTGCTCATGGCGGCGATGAGATCCGGATTGCCCGCAGCCATGCCGATCCGCCATCCCGTCATGTTGTAAGGTTTGGAGAGGGAATTCAATTCTATGCCCACTTCCTTTGCCCCCGCAGCCATTAAGAAGCTTAACCCCTCCTGGCCGTCAAAAAGTATCTCACTGTAAGGGTTGTCATAGCAGACGGCAATATTATGGGCTTTGGCAAAAGCTACGGTCAGGTCGAAAAACTCCCTGGTGGCGCAGGCGCCCGTCGGGTTGTTAGGGTAATTGAGGAACATGGCCGACGCCTTAGCGACAATATCCGACGGAATGTCTTCAAAAACAGGCAGATAGTTGTTTTTTGCCAGGATCGGCATATTGTAGGGGATGCCTCCGCCCATCAGGATGCTGGAACGGTAGGCGGGATAACCGGGGTCCGTCATCAGCGCCACGTCGCCGGGATTGACCCGTGCCAGGACAAAGTGATGACAACCTTCCTTGGAGCCGATCAGTCCCAGAACTTCATCTGACGGGTTTAAAGCAACGCCGTAGCGTTCCCGGTACCAGCGGGCCACCTCCTGCCGGAAGGCAAGCATGCCTTTTTCCTCATCCGTGGGGTAACGGTGATTTTCCGGTTCCCGCGCCCGGAGGCACAATTCGTCGATAATAGCGTCCGGCGTGGGCTCCACGGGATCGCCAATGGCAAGACTGATGACGTCAACACCTTCGGCCTTGGCCTTGGCGATCTTTTTTCTCAACTCCATGAAAAGGTATGGAGGAATCGTCGTTAAGCGGTCAGCGATCTGCAATATTTTTCCCCCCTGTCTGTTTATTGATGCTATCTGTAGGCTTCTTCCCACAGAAAACCCTGGTAAACTATTTTGGCGCCGCCTTCCAGGTAAACGTTCTTAAAACCTGATTCTGTATTGTCAAAATAAATCTTCAGCCTTTCCCCGCTCTGCACGAGCACATCCACCGGCGACGCCACCTCTCCGAGCAGCGCCGATATCAGCGCCGACGCGACGGAACCGGTGCCGCAGGCTAATGTCTCATCTTCCACGCCTCGTTCATAGGTTCTTACCTTAATGGTATTTCGGTCAACTATATTGACAAAATTCGCATTGGTTCCGGCCGGCTGGTAATGCTCGTGATAACGGATCAACCTGCCCCTATTGAGTACATCATAGTGTTCAAGATCATTGACAAAATGGACCGCATGGGGCACGCTGGTGTTAATATTGTTTACGCGCAGCGATCCGCCTTCTGTTTTCAGTTCATAATGCAATTCCTGATGATGGGGATCCGTCAGGCGCAGCTTCACCTTACTGCCCGTTACGGTGGCATCAATGATACCGGCTTTCGTTTCAAAGGACATAATTTCCGGGGCAATCCCTTTTATAAAGGCAAAGCGGGCGGCGCAACGTCCGCCGTTGCCGCACATTTCCGCCTCGCTGCCGTCGGCGTTGAAAAACCTCATGCGGAAATGGGCGTCAGGTGAATTTTCAATGATAATGAGACCATCAGCGCCCACGGAGCCTTTTCTTTCGCAAAGAATTTTCACAAACTTCACCACATCATCCACAACAAGCGAACAGTCCCGGTTGTCGATCAGGATGAAATCGTTGCCGCTGCCGCTCATTTTGAAAAATTCGATCACTGTTGCCTCTCTATAATCATATCGGTGTTCGGTTTTGCTCCTTAGCAAATTTATCATTCATTGTCCACCCTATCGAGGGTCGAAGGGCAGGACATCGCCTTCCGAGGCCTTAGCCCCGGAAGAAGAGTTGAGATGATCTGCTATAAATTCGGCATGGCGGCCGGCCGCCCCCTTGTTTGCCGCCACAATCCGACGTCCCGCTTCCCCCCTTTGGGCCAAGGCATCGGGATCGGCCATAATCTCAAGAAGGCCATCGAGCAGATCCTCGCCGTTTCTCACGGTAATGCCGGCTCCCGCGCCTTCCAGTAGGTCCCGCTCCTCCCGGAAATCATCCATGAAGGGACCGTAAAATATGACCTTGCCCCAGGCAGCGGCCTCAAGTAGGTTCTGCCCACCTCTCGGAACAAGGCTTCCCCCGCAAAAAACAACCGTCGCCAGGCTGTATGCCTTGAACAGTTCCCCGATAACATCGACGATGATCACCCTCTCGTCATGGCGCCTTCTGCCGGCTGTGATCTCAGTCATGGTGATAAGGTCCTCAAACCCCGCGCTTCTCGCCAGGGCAAGCACCGCCTGTGCCCGTTCTATATGGCGAGGCACAATTATCAGTTTACAGTCGGGATATGTTTTCAGAAGGTTTGCATAAACGCCGAAGATGACCTTTTCTTCCCCCTCATGGGTGCTGCCGGCCAAAAATACAGGCTCCCGCGACCCGATGTTCAGACGAAGGCCAATTTCTTCTTTAATGGCCGGATCGGTTCTGGCGGCCAGACTGTCATACTTGGCGTTGCCGAATACTTGTACCCGGTGGGAGGGAACCCCCAAAAAACGGAAACGCCGGGCGTCGGTCTCGGAAATCACGCCCATTCCATCAAGGTCTTTGAGTACGAATTTCCAGAAAAACCGTGTGAGGGCATATTTTCTGAATGAGCGCGGCGAAAGGCGTCCGTTGACCATGATGACCTTCACGCCGCGGGAGCGGCAATGTCGTATGAAATTCGGCCACAGTTCTGTTTCTGTAAGGACGATGATGTCGGGATGCACCGCGTCGATTACCCTGCGTATCACAAAGGGGATGTCTAAAGGATAGTAGATGAAATTGTCGGTACCAGTTACTATCCGGTAGGCCATTTCCTGACCCGTTGCCGTAACCGTGGAAAGAACTATACAGGCATCGGGCAGACGCCTCCGGAGAGAGGCGATAATGGGAGCGGCAGCGGTCACTTCACCTACGGACACGGCATGAACCCATATCCGGGGGGCGCCGATCATCCCGACGACTATTTCCGGTTTCAGCAGGCCGAAGCGTTGGCCGAGCCCCTCCCCGTATTTTCCCGTAAGCAGCATCTTGGCGCCATAGTAGGGAAAAACAAAAAGGGCGGCAACCATCAGCAGAATGTTATATACTACTATCATATACAGTCTCTTAATAAAATTGCCGGCTTGAGAAAAGATAAATAGGCGCAATTTAGTATCACGGAGGGTCTGGAAAGTACAACACTTTCGACTATTGACAGGGGATAGGCAATAAGATAGAAAGCCGTGCATATTATGCCGGAGAGAAAATGCGGGGCTTCCTCTGGGCATAAAAATTTTATTGATTTTATAGATTCGTCAAGGAGTGGATATGTTTCGTTCCGTTCTGATGTTTACTGCATCCGTCTTCATCACGGCATTTCTGTCAATTCTGGCAGTTATCTTTTCCATTTTTTCTCCTTCGGGGAAACAGAGCCGCCAGGTGGCCCGCCTCTGGGCCAAGATCGTCCTTTGCGTTACAGGAACAAAAGTCAAGGTAATCGGCCGGGAAAATATCATCATGGAAAAGCCCCAACTATTAATGGCAAATCATCAGAGTTATTTCGACATACCGATTGTTTTTGCCGGCATCCCGGTAGATTTTCTCTGGACAGTCAAAAAAGAACTGTTTAAAGTGCCGGTTTTCGGAAGGGCCCTGAGGAGGGCGGGTTATATTGAAATCGACAGACACAATCCCGCAAAAGCAGTGAGCGGTCTGCATGGGGCTGCGGAAAAAATCCGGAGCGGCATGTCCATTGCGACTTTTCCCGAAGGCACCCGGAGCAGGGACGGCAAACTACTGCCCTTTAAGAAGGGGATGTTCTACCTGGCCATACAAACAGGCACTCCTATTGTACCGTTATCCATTATTGGAAGCGGCAAGATCATGGCGAAAAATTCCCTAACGATAAAGCCGGGCGAGATTGCCATGGTAATCGGCAAACCTGTCGATGTGGAAGGCTATTCCCTTGATGACCGCTATGCCCTGATCGAGAAGGTAAGGAGCATCATTGCAGAAAACCTTGACGCATATCAAAGGGAAAAAACTGACGGCACGGCCGGAGCGTCACCATGAGCGCGGGCGACGCCGTTGTCCTGGGCATCCTTCAGGGACTCACGGAATTTCTGCCCGTGAGCAGCTCAGCCCATTTGGTTTTTGCTCAAAGTTTACTGCCGGGATTTCATCAGCCGGGTCTTCTTTTTGATATTGTTCTTCATTTAGGGACCTTGCTGGCCGTCATCTTTTTTCTGAGAAAGGACATCTACCCCCTGCTAAAAGCCCTGGTTCCCGAATCATGGCACGGAACTCCACCGGCGGATGCAGGCGCGATGTCTGTCCGGAGGAGAACGATCCTCAACATTGCCTTGGCAACAGCGGTCACCGGCATTATCGGCCTATCTTTCAAGAACGAGGTGGAAAAGCTTTTTATTTCCCCCGCGTTTTCCGCTTTTATGCTTGTTATTACCGGTGTTTTACTTTTTACTGCCAGTGCAACAAGAAAAGCCGGCCGGGGCGAGGGATCCATAACCATTACTGACAGCATTGTTATCGGCATAGCACAGGGTCTGGCAGTTATGCCCGGCCTTTCCCGTTCCGGCGCCACGATTGCTTTTGGAATATTCCGGGGATTAACTGCGGCAGCCGCCGCCAGATTTTCTTTCCTGCTTTCCATACCGGCCGTACTGGGTGCGCTCGTTCTGGAAGCACGGCATACTTTCCTGCTCTCGTCACCCGACATCAATGCCTACACTGTAGGCTTTATGGCCGCAGCCATAACGGGTTTCCTTTCTCTTAAACTATTATTTTTACTTATAAAGAAGTGGAGTCTGAGGATTTTTGCCTATTACTGCTGGCTGGCGGGATTTTCCGTTCTTATAGCAATTGCCCTTTTTCACTGAACCGGAAAGAAATCGCATGGCAAATATCCTAATCGACGGTTACAATCTCATCGGCATTGCCCACAGAGACATTGAGAAGGCGCGCCATGACCTCATACAGAAACTCGGAGCCTATGCAAAGGTTAAACAGCATAATATTACAGTTGTTTTTGATGGATGGAAGAGTGGGCAAGCGGTAGAGACGCAAAAAAGAACGGGCGGCATAACCGTTATCTACTCACAGATCGGTGAAAAGGCCGATGACGTTATAAAGGATATGTTATCCTCAGGCACAAAAAGCTGGATCGCCGTAAGTTCTGACCGGGAAATCTATGACTTTGCGGAGAAGAAAAATTTCGTCGCCCTGACTGCGGATCAATTCGAAGAGAAACTTTTTTTAGCTCTTGACGCAATGACCCGGAATAACGATAAAGAGCGTTGGGAGGATGATGACGATCTCCGCCTGAAGCAGACAGGGAAAAAAGGCAATCCGCAAAAACTCTCCAGAAAAGAAAAGAGGAAGATCGAGGCGCTGAAAGCGCTGTGAGTTGTCGATTATTTGGCCGATCCGATATACTCGACAACCTTTTCAGCGATAGTCCTTACCACATACTCAAACTTCGCTTCATCCTTATCCAGCAGGGTCATGCGAAAACCGGGCAGGGCGGTAAAAAACGAGGTTAGCGGTATAACACAGATACCTGTACAACCCAGCAAGTAATAAACAAAACGCTTGTCGAACTCGATATCTTCGTTGTTCACCAGTTGTTCTATATATTGTCTGATGTCGGGATGTTGCATGGGCAAGGTCTGCCGGCCATTCAACACCGCTTCGTTGAAAACCGCCGTCATGTAGAAAGCGCCGTTTGTCCGGTTAACGATCATATAGGGCACGTCCTTGAGAATGTTGTAGGCGATATTGGAAAGTTTTTCATAATGACGCACCCGTTCATTGAGATAATTACCATATTCAGGGTGAGTGTAAATCCTCGGTATGGCCATCTGCGGCAGAGTGGTGGAACAGACTTCTGACATCTTCTGGTTCAGGATGGCATCAATATAACGGGCAAAGCGATGGTCCTTGTCGGCATTATAAACTTCCATCCAGCCACAACGTGATCCGGGCCAGGGAAATTCCTTGGAAATGCCCTTCATGCTGATGCCGGGCACATTGCCGATGATGTCGGAAAGCCAAACCGTGGTTTTGCCATTGTACAGGATGTTGTGGTACGTCTCGTCAAAGACAACGAAAAGGTCATATCTTCGAGCAATATCAACGATTTGCCGGAGCTTCTCCTCGGGATAGACGTAGCCCGTCGGGTTGTCAGGGTTGATAACCAGAATCCCGACGATGGCATGGTGGCTCTTAACCTTTTGTTCCAGCTCGCGGATATCAGGCTGCCAGTTGCTGTAAGGATTTAGCCGGTAGGTATTCGGCGGGAAGGATGCGTGCAACACCTCCGCCAGGAGATGGGTGGAGTATGTAGGCTCCGGCATAATAATCCGGGCATCCACGTGAATGGAGCTGTAGGCGCGAGCAATAGCATCCCCAAGGCCATTGAAAAATATTATATCTTCGGCGTTTATTTGTATGCCGCCTCTTCGATTCACCTGCTCTGCAAGGAACTCTCTGGTTGCAGCAATCCCTTTAGTGGGGGAATAGCCGAAGGAAAGATCATCGCTCAACACCTCGAAAAGAACTTCTTTCATCCACTGGGGAATCTTTTCCCCCTTCTGCACCGGGTCGCCGATATTTTCCCAGTGGAGCTCCACACCATATTCCTGCAGTTTATTAGCCACGGCCACAATATGCCGTATCTCGTAAACAAGCCCGCTGCCGCTTTTGGCAATATCAGATCTCATAGATACACCTTGCTAATTATTATACCGTTTAAGGCCTTGCTTAATACTATTTGTATAAAATTGCCAATGTTTTTTAACCTGAAATAACCTTTACTATAAAACGAAAATGTGGTTGAAAGGGACGACATAAAATGATTTGTTTCGGATATTAAGAAGGGAGAAGATATTATGTCCGCCGTTGTGCCGGAAGGAGAAGATATAAGGAGAGCGGTGCGATGGATATCCGAAAATCTGGCAATAGATCCTGACCAATCGCGCATCAAACTTATCGAACAGACTGTGTTCCGATTTGATCTTTCCCCTCTCGATGCGGAATTTCTTATAAATTTCTTCCGCAAAAAAACATCCTGAAATTTGCAGCCTCATCATCAGCGATTCGTCTTACACAGTCTTCTCAAAATGATGATAATCCTTGATGGAAGTAAACTCTCCGCCCCACTTCCAGCCGCGGGACATAAATTCCTTAAGTATGGGGCTGGAAGGGGAAAAGGCGCCCTCGGCCCAGGGGCTATAAACCGCTTCCGGGGGAAGCAATGTGCCGTCCTCATATATGACTGGATTCTGCCGGGGATTGATGTCTATGGCCGTACCGCTTGCATGGCGGGAAAGCCTTGTAGTGCCGGCAATAAAACGATAGTTAAAACAAGAGGTATTGTTATCCGCCATGGAATTTAGATCCGACCAACCGTAACGGGTGATGGGAATAACCCGCGCCACGGGAAACCGGATATCTCTTATCGCGGCAAAAATCTCTTCCAGCTCTCCCGCAAGCTGCCGGTGCGCCACTAATTGTCCTAGATGCAATTTGCCGTCAAAAGAATAATAGCCCACCTCAAGGAGACTCAAGCTTTTTATTACTTCCTTCGGCGCAGTCGTCCCTGCAATCGCCTCGTAAAAACTCATGCGGCTGTCCACAATACAATATCCCCCCCTTGCCTTGCTTTACAAAAAGGTCTCATAGAAACTTGCCCAAACAACCCATTTCAATTGTAATATTTCCGAACAGCAAGAGGAATTATAAGGGATGTTTTGAAAATCGCAAGCATTTATGCTATCTGTAATCTCAGGACAATCAGGAGGGCGCGCCTTTGCCTGCATCACCCGCAGATATTAAAATTTGTCAGGACCTGCTCCGACCCGACAGATGGGAAGGGCAAACACTTAAGTCTTCAGGAGAATTAGTGCTTACCGTGGGCAGCCATTTCCTGGGAACTCCCTATGCAGCCGGCACTCTCGAACAGGAAAAAGGAGAAAGCCTGCGAATAAACCTCCGGCAGCTTGATTGTTTTACCTTCGTGGAAAATACAATGGCGCTGGCAAGGCTGATCAGGCTGGGAAAGCCCTCTTTCGCCGATTTTGCGGCATCTCTGGAGGCCATCCGCTACCGCAAAGGCCTGTTGTACGGCTACCCTTCCCGGCTGCACTATTTTTCCGACTGGCTCTACGACAATCGGGAAAAGGGCTGGATAAAAGACATAACACAGGAAATAGGGGGCGAGCCTTTTCGCAAGCAATTCAGCTTTATGACGGCAAACAGGGATAAATACCCGGCGCTGCAATGTCCCGATACATACCGCCGGATGCTGGCTGTGGAAAAGGCATGTTCAGAACGTTCCCTTTACCACCTTCTCAAAGCAAGGCTGAGAACCTGTACAGACAAAATCCGGAATGGCGACCTGATCGCCGTTACCACGGATATTGAAGGGCTGGACATTGTCCATGCGGGAATTGCCTTCAAAATAAAAAAGCACCTCCATCTCCTTCACGCTTCGCAAAGGGAGGGAAAAGTTGTCATCTCCGGTGAAACACTGTACCGATACCTTGCACAGCGTAAATCCTCTCAGGGAATTATGGTGGCGCGGATTTTATAAGTCGGATTTCACTGC
>DATESZ010000255.1:0-5239 GCA_035283845.1 Syntrophales bacterium
ATTAAGGTAGGCTAAGACCGTTCGCGGGATTGAGACGTTTTCATTTCAAACTTTGTAGTTTTTTTGGCGTCATTAAGGTAGGCTAAGACCGTTCGCGGGATTGAGACCCTACAATTACGCCCCTGTAATAAATTAGCCCGCGGTATTAAGGTAGGCTAAGACCGTTCGCGGGATTGAGACTGCGCTCTCACTTTGGGATGACGAACTGTTGGCCGTATTAAGGTAGGCTAAGACCGTTCGCGGGGTTGAGACTAGACACAATCTATGCTTTATCATTCCATCTCCAATATTAAGGTAGGCTAAGACCGTTCGCGGGATTGAGACTTCACCCGGCCCGGACAATTCGCGCTGACACAACGCCATTAAGGTAGGCTAAGACCGTTCGCGGGATTGAGACTTCATCATCTCCGATGAAATTTTCGGTGTGTTTGATTATTAAGGTAGGCTAAGACCGTTCGCGGGATTGAGACAACTTGGGAGCTGCCCAAGGACATAGAATGAACCTGATTAAGGTAGGCTAAGACCGTTCGCGGGATTGAGACTTGACTATCGGCGGCTACGATTCCGCTAGCAGCAGATTAAGGTAGGCTAAGACCGTTAGCGGGATTGAGACAAATTACCGCCCACCAACTCGCCAACCGCCCAGCCATTAAGGTAGGCTAAGACCGTTCGCGGGATTGAGACACCCTATCCTTGAATTCTCTAATGAATTCTTCAGATAATTAAGGTAGGCTAAGACCGTTCGCGGGATTGAGACGTTTAATGCGGTCACAGAGTCGCGGCTTTTTCAGATTAAGGTAGGCTAAGATCGTTACAGTCAAAACCAGTTTTCGAAATGTGCTTACCGTCTTTCTGGAAATAAATCATATAAGCTTCATGATTTCCCTTGACAAAAGTCTTTTAATTACATAAAAGGGCGCTTCTAATTTTTTGGGTTCTGGTGGAAATATGAAGACGTACAATGCGAAAAAAGAAGACATGGCCAGGGAATGGTTCGTTGTGGACGCTCAGGGACTGGTGCTGGGAAGACTGGCCACGAAAATTGCCCATCGCCTGCGCGGCAAGGATAAACCCATTTTTACGCCTTACATGGATACGGGTGATTTTGTAATCGTCGTCAATGCCGATAAAGTCGTCCTTACGGGCAAGAAACTTACCGATAAGATATATTATTCCTATTCCGGATATCCGGGCGGGCTGAGAGAAACGCCGGCCGGAAAGATGCTGAAGGAAAAACCGGCAAATGTTCTACGCATGGCCGTAAAGGGGATGCTCCCCAAAAACAGCCTGGGGCGGGCTATGCTGAAGAAACTAAAAATTTACGCCGGAGGGACCCACCCTCACGAGGCCCAGTGCCCACGGGCCATGGACATATAAGAACTGGAGACAATGATGACAGAAAAACGTTACTACGCCACGGGAAAAAGAAAGTATGCTGTTGCCCGGGTGTACATGAAAGAAGGCAACGGAACCATCCTGGTCAACAAGAGAAACTTCGACGATTATTTTACCAGAGACAGCCTGAAGATGCTTATCAGGCAACCGCTGGAAATTACAGGGAATAGCGATAAGTTTGACTTCTATGTCAATGTGTGCGGCGGCGGCATATCCGGTCAGGCAGGGGCCATAAAGCACGGTATCGCCAAGGCGCTTCTGGAATATAATATTGAACTCCGGCCGATACTAAAAAAGACGGGTTTCCTGACAAGGGACCCGCGCATCAAGGAAAGAAAGAAATACGGGCAGCCGGGAGCCAGGAAGCGCTTCCAGTTTTCCAAGAGATAAAATCCAGGGAAAGGAGGCCGCCGGCCTCCTTTTTTTTGAGGGTTTGCGGCAAATGTTTTAGTTCGGTGGTGGAATTATGATAACAGTAGGAATTTACGGGGCAAGCGGCTATACGGGACAGGAGCTTATACGCCTACTGCTCCGCCATCCGCAGGTGAAGATAGCTGCCATTACCTCTCGTCAATACAAGGGGCTTCCTCTTGCCAGAGTTTTTCCCGGTTTTCAGGAATCGACGGACCTGACGTTCAGCGACTACCCACCGGGGGAAATGGCGACGCTTTGCGACATTGTTTTCCTTGCCCTTCCCCATAGCGTGTCGATGAGGGTCGCCCCGATTTTCCATGAGGCAAGGAAAAAAATAATCGATTTGAGCGCGGATTTCCGCATCAGGGATGTAAAAACGTACGAAAAGTGGTACGGCTTTCACACCTCGCCAGACTTGTTAAATAAGGCCGTTTACGGCATCCCGGAGCTATACAGAGCTGCCATAGCGGAAAGCTCATTCATCGCCAATCCCGGCTGTTATCCCACCAGCGTGATACTGGGCCTTGCCCCCCTGCTGAAAGGGAAGTACATTGACCATGCCTCCATCATCGTGGATTCAAAATCAGGGGTGAGCGGGAGAGGACGGGAACCTCAAGTGGGCGCGCTCTTCTGCGAGGTGGCAGAGGGATTCAGTGCCTATAGCGTGGGTCGCCACCGGCACACACCGGAAATAGAGCAGGAATTGACAATTCTGGCCGGCGAGAGCGTCACCATTTCTTTTACTCCCCATCTCCTGCCGGTGAGCCGGGGCATTCTCAGCACAATCTATGCGAGGCTTGAGAAGGGGGCGGACACGACGGAACTGCTCGGGATTTATGGTGATTTTTATCGAAATGAAAAATTCGTGTCTCTATGCAATGAGGGGGCGTTGCCGAATATTTCTTCCGTGCGCGGCACAAATTTCTGTCACATCGGGCTGATTGTCGACGAGCGGACAAACAGGGTTATTCTCATCTCCGCCATCGACAACCTCGTAAAGGGCGGCGCCGGACAGGCAATCCAGAACATGAATGTCCTGTGCGGTTTTGCTGAGGATGCGGGATTGAATATGCTGCCCCTTTTCCCCTGAGCGCGGAATATTCCACCGGAGGTTCTCATGCCCCTTAGGCTCTACAACACCATAACAAAACAGAAAGAACCATTCCAGCCCGTCGAAGCCGGGAAGGCAGGCATCTATGTATGCGGGATCACCGCCTATGACGTATGCCACGTGGGTCATGCCCGTTCAGCCGTCGTCTTCGACGTGATCGTCAGGTATCTGCGTTATCGCGGCTATCAGGTGACTTATGTAAAAAACTTCACCGACGTGGACGACAAGATCATTGACAAGGCCAATGCCGAAGGTACGGACATATTTAGGATATCAGAGAGATACATAGGGGAGCATAACGAAGATATGGACGCCCTTGGCGTGATCAGACCCGATCACGCGCCGCGGGCCACAGAACATATCGAAGGGATGATTGACCTCGTTAATAAGCTTATCGCCAATAATCTTGCCTATGTAATCGGGGGCGATGTCTATTTTGCCGTAGAGAAATTCAAAAATTACGGGAAGCTTTCCGGTAGAACCCTGGAAGACATGCTGGCAGGGGCACGGGTGGACGTTAATGAGAAAAAGTTTAATCCGCTGGACTTTGCCCTCTGGAAAGCCAGCAAGGAGGGCGAACCTTGGTGGGAAAGCCCCTGGGGACGGGGCAGGCCAGGGTGGCATATCGAATGCTCGGTCATGAGTCAGCATTTCCTCGGCGATACCTTCGACATCCACGGCGGCGGCGAGGATCTGATCTTTCCCCATCATGAAAACGAGATGGCACAGTCGCAAGGGAAAACGGGCAAGCCCTTGGCCAAATATTGGCTCCATAACGGGTTCGTCAGGATCAACAGCGAAAAGATGTCCAAGTCTCTGGGAAACTTTTTTACCCTAAGGGACATGTTGAAGGCATATCACCCCGAAGTGCTCAGGCTTTTTATATTGCAGAACCATTACCGGAACCCAGTGGATTACACGGATGCTTATCTCGCCGAGGTCAGGCAGGGAATGAACCGCCTTTACGCCGCCCTTAAAACGATCAGTGACGCCCTGGCCGGCCGGCAGGCGCCCGACTCCATTTCCCTCGGCTTGACGGGGAAGCATGCCGAAGTCCTGGACAGGATCAACGCCCAGCGGGAAAAATTTGTAGAAGCCATGGATGACGATTTCAACACTGCCCGCGCCGTTGGCTGCCTCTTTGATGCGACCAGGATCATCAACGGTTATTTGGCAGAGAAGCCTTCTCTCGCATCCCCTGAGACCCTTTTCATCCTTCGCCAGGCACAACAGTATTTTGAGGAAGCGGGAGGGGTACTGGGATTCTTCCGGGATGCCGTTGATGATTACTTTCTTAAGGACAGGGAAAGAGAGTCGGCCAAACAAGGGCTCAACGTAGAGGAAATTGAGCGCCGGATCGGGGAAAGAAATATCGCAAGAGGGGCAAAAAACTGGGCAAAGGCAGATGAGATAAGGAAAGCATTAGCTGATAAGAACGTCATTCTCAAAGACTCACCCACGTCCACCACCTGGGAGATAGGATGAGTTCTACCTCCCCGTAAATCTCTGCCGGATCATTCATGATTGCGGAAAATGCTTCATAGCGGGGGATTATATTTTCCGATTCGGAAAGAAAATGCGGTGAAAAATGCTTGCGTTTTATTTCCGGATGCTGTAGAAGTCGCATTGAAAGGTATTTTTATGGAAACCATTAACCGCACGTTGAACCTCTGGTGGTGGCGCAGTTCTTATAACGGGAGAGGGGTGCGGATCTAAGGCAGATTGTAATTTAATAGCATAACGATAATAAAATCAAGGCCATGGGCGCATAACCCATGGCCTTTTTTTGTGTGCCGAATGCACATGGAAATACGGGAAAGGGAGAAACAGATGAATATGTCGGAACAGAGAATCATGATGGGAAACGAGGCGATCGGCCGGGGCCTCGTCGAGGAAGGATGCACGCTGGCTGCCGCCTACCCGGGGACGCCAGCCTCGGAGATCCTTTCTTCAGTCGTCGCCTTCGCGAAGGAAACCGGTTCGGCGATCCACACGGAGTGGTCGGTGAATGAAAAGGTCGCCTGTGAAACGGCGCTCGCCAACAGTATGGCAGGGCGGCGCTCGGCGGTGGCGATGAAGCAGGTGGGCCTTAACGTCGCGGCGGACCCCTTCACCCGCGCGACCTACTTGGGCGTAAAGGGCGGTTTCATCCTGATCGCCGCCGACGACCCGGGCCCCCACAGCTCCCAGACGGAGCAGGACAGCCGCCTCTTCGCCCATTTCGCCAAGGCGCCGGTCTTCGACCCCTCCACGCCCCGTGAGGCGAAAGAGATGGTGGCTGAGGCCTTTTCTCTTTCGGAGAAATACGAGATTCCTGTC
>DATESZ010000256.1:0-2809 GCA_035283845.1 Syntrophales bacterium
ATTTTGGTCATGGCTTATCACATTATAAAAAACGGAGTTCCTTATAAAGAGCTTGGCAAGAATTATTTGCTTCACAGAAGAGAAGACAAGATTGTTAAGAATCACATCAAACGGTTGCGGGATCTCGGCTATGAGGTGGAAAGGAAAATGAAAATGGCCACCCAGGTGAATATAATTAAATCGAATACTTAGATGTGCATTTTCGAGTGAAAGAATGGGGAAGGAGATATAGCCCATGAAGGAATACGAAATCCTCGTTGGAGAAATTGAAGCAGGGAAGTCATTTGCGCAAGCTAAGACAAAGCAGCAAGTACAAACCCCCTTATATACCCTCGTCGAGATTCCTGAGGAGGGAAAAGAACTGACTGTGGAATTGAGGGACCCAAGCACGATGGAATCCTTTCCGGCGCGGGTGATCTTTTTTTCAGATCCTGCCGGGCGCCCTGAGATGGATCTGGTTCGCTTCGTTAATCAGGCAACGCGCGGGAGTCTGACAGAGCGCCCTTGGGCCGTGAAGATCATAGAAAGGATTGAAGAGGCGGAGGAAAAGGTTAATGTATTGCCGACGAGGAAGCTGAGCCTGGGCGAAAGAAGGGGAACGCTGTTGAAGTCGCTGCTTGATTCAAGGGATGAAAAGGCCAAAGGTTAAGAGGCGGATTTTATAGGAAAAGGAGGTGGCGTACTTTAAAAAACACAATAGCTTTTTGGTGATATTATCTGAATATTTAGCTTAGCGATAAGCGCGACACAAAACAGAGAGGAGATGACTATGAAAGCGGTCGGTGTTAAGGACAATCGTGAATTGATTAAGAAAATTGATAAGATAGGTGAGTTGGTCCGGATAAAAAAGGAGGTAGACTGGGATCTGGAGGTCGGGGCGATAACGCGGAGATCGTCGGAACTCAGATCAGAAGCCGTCCTGGTGGAAAACATTAAAGATTATCCGGGCTGGAGGTATATAGGAAATCACCTTTCGAGTTTTCCCAGAGTCGCCTGCGCCTTGGGTCTTGACCCGAAAACCCACAGGAGAGAGATCGGGGAAGTATATCTGGAAAGGATAAGAAAGCCAATAAAGCCTGTCTTGGTAGCGGACGCTCCGTGCCAGCAGAACGTGATAATGGGAGATGATGTTAACCTGTTCGATTTGCCTTCTCCCATGGTTCACGACGGCGATGGGGGAAGGTACCTTGTTACGGGCGCCTTACGGGTCACCAAGGACCCCGATTCGGATTGGGTTAATTGGGGAACTTATCGGAACATGGTCCATGACGAACGCCACTTGGGCGGTCTGATCCTGCCCAGCGGCGACATGGGCAGGATGTACTATGGCAAGTACGTTCCTAAAGGCGAAAACATGCCTGTGGCGATTGTAATAACCCCTGAACCAATAAGCTACATGATAGGCATGACGCCGGTTGGCGTTGGGGTGTCGGAAGTGGATCTTGTAGGAGGGGTGCTGGGAGAACCGGTTGAACTGGTCAAATGCAAGACTATCGATCTGGAAGTTCCAGCCAATGCCGAAGTTATTCTTGAGGGAGAAGTGCTGATGCCTCAATACGGGGTAGACGAAGGTCCTTTTGGCGAGTTCACCGGATTTAGAACTGCGCCTCGGCTCGCCAGATCCGTTTTTAAAATCAATTGTGTAACATATAGAAATGATCCTATAGTGGGAGTTGCCAACATGGGGATGCCCGTAGATGATGGGGATGCAGTGTGTGCCGTAACCTGGGCGGCCCAGATAAAGAAGGACCTGCAAGATCAGCGGATACCGGTGATAGATGTCAATTGGCCGCCTGAGACATGCAGTTTGATGGTTATTGTTTCTATAAAGGTTCCTTATTCCGGGATCGCCAGCCGTATCGGGAACATTATTTTCGGGGGTGCTCCATTAGGAGCTTATCTAAATGCGGTGATAGTCGTGGATGAAACTGTTGACGCCCTTGATCTGGGTGAGGTTATGCATGCCCTGGCCGCTCAATGCGAGCCTACACGGGGCATAAACATCAAGAAAAATGAGATCACAAATCCGTTGAATCCCTGCCTGAGCCTGGAAGATCGAAAGTGGATGAGGGGAAACAAGGTCGTCTATGACTGCACTTATCCTGTCAACTGGCACAGGCAAAAAGAAGTGCCCCCCAAGGTCAGCTTCAAAAACAAAGTGATGTATCCCGAAGAACTGCAGAAAAAGGTGATCGAGAACTGGAAAAAATACGGGTTTAAAAAGAGTTAGGGAGGGAGAGAAGATGTCAAACGAATATGTAGCGTTTATTGAAGATCCTGGCATTATCAATCAGAAAGTTGAAATGGCCTTTTCCATACAGGAACTGACCCCTAAGAACCGCAAGATGAAATATCGGAGCAGATATGTGAAAGCAGCGATTTTTCCAAATCCAAAGCAGGGAAAAGATGATATTCTGTGGTTAAGGTACCTGCAGGGGGAGCGATACCCCAAGCCTTTCGGGGTAAAGATTTTGGAGGAATTGGGTCCTTTCGAGATAAAAGAGAAATCCGTGTTTACCGCTTGACACCGGGCTTGCGGATTTTTCTCTAACCCCCACGCCTGGGTCGGGCACAACGTAAGGATGAAAATCACCCCCACCCCTCCCTCCCCCGAGACTGTGTCGTAATAGGGGAAAGGGTCATTCCGAACGGAGGTGAGGAATCTTAATATGTTAATTTCATTAGTCATTAAGATTTCTCGCTACGCTCGAAATGACAAAAAAATGAATTATGACACAGTCTCCCCGTCGAGGGGAAGGAATACAGGGACGGTGGCATTTTCATCTGAAAATGCCTTTCACCCTCCCCC
>DATESZ010000257.1:0-2219 GCA_035283845.1 Syntrophales bacterium
ACTCGAAAATGCGCATCTAAGTATTCGATTTCCTTATATTCACCTGTGTAGCCATTTTCATTCTCATTTGTGACGAGTACCGTCATGAGAGTTTCACTCGAAAATGCACATCTAAGTATTCGATTTAATTATATTCACCTGTGTAGCCATTTTCATTCTCATTTGTGACGAGTACCGTCATGAGAGTTTCACCTGAAAATACCTTTCACCCTCCCCCTAACCCCCTCCCCTTGAGGGAGGGGGAAGGGGGAGGGGTAATTTTCATTCTCCTTTGTGTCGGGCACCGTCATGAGCGTTTCACTATATATTATATATAAATGATTTTTATGCATTACCCCGCCCACAGGCCGGACATTCTACGGAGGCTTCACTAACATGATGTATATTCTTTGTCAACCTAAATTCACTACCGTCCCTGAATGACCATGGCAATTTTCATGATTTGGTATTATCATAAAAATGACAGGGAGTTCAACAGTATGTCTTTGGCCTTAGAGTTCCTATTTTTTCTTCAACATCTTCTCTATCAGGGGCTCAACGGAAAGGCACTGACGGCATACGATCATCCCTTTTTTATCGATGAGGACCATGGTAGGCACACCCCGGACGCCATAGCTTTCGGCCACGTCGGCCTCTTCATCGAGCAACACCCGGTAAGGGAGCTTATAACTGCTCGCAAAACGCGAGACCTTCTCTTTGGATTCCTGGATATCGATATTCAACATGACAAGTCCCCGTTTGCCGTAATTGGCATAAATATCCTTGAGGCGAGGGATTTCATCCCGGCAGAAGGGGCACCAGGTTGCGCCAAAAATCAGCAGCACCGGTTTTCCTATGTTCTCGCTCAACCTGAATTTGCGGCCCTGCAAATCCTTCAATACGAAATCCGGCGCCTTTTCATCCCGGACATCTTTGGCGGCCATTGCGTCACGAGAGGCAAGTAGGTCCAAAGAGACAAAAGGTAAGCATAGAGCAACGAAAAGTCCTAAACCAGCGGTCTTACATCTTTTGGTCATATTAACTCCCCTAAATTAAATCCATAACATCCCTGCATTGATGAGGAAATACTCCCCCATGGCCAGCAATATCCAGCCGGACAGGCGGTTGACCATCGTCATCCATTCGCCTGATCCGGGCAAAGAAGAAAGGAGCCCGGCGAATGTCCCCAGGACAATAAGCAGAGTTCCCAAACCCAGCGAAAAAACGAACAGCAGACTCATTCCGAAAATCGCATTCTGACGTGTGGAAACGTAAGCGAGGAGTACCGAAAGAACTGGGGCCGTGCATGGCCCCACAACGAGCCCCGAGGCAGCGCCGACAAGAAAGCTTCCCAGCGCGCCCCTTTTCTTTTCCCGAGGTTGCAGTTTAATTAAAAATTCCGGTGTCTTCCAGGGCAGCAATAGGACTCCCAACATGGATAACCCCACCAGTATGCACACATTGGCCAGGAAAAAATAAGTCCAGGGGTTTGCTTGAATCTGTCCGAATAACCTGCCCGAAAGGGCGGCAATACCGCCTAAAAAAGTATAGGTAAGCGCCAGACCCAGAACATAGACCAGGGAAAGCCGGAACCCCTTCCATCTTGAACCGGCACTGTGAGCCCCGATAAAGGCTATCGTAATCGGCGCCACCGGATAGACGCAGGGAGTGAAGCTGATCAGGATGCCGCCCAGATATACCGCCGGGAATGCCAGGAACGATGAGTCGGCAATATAAAGGTAAAAAATGTCAAGCAAAGTTTCCATAACCTATCTTGGAGTGGGGCAAGAAATGGCAATCCCATTTTTTTCTGCACAGGGGATACAGTAACGTCCCTGTGAACCTGCCTCTAAAAGGCGTGTGGACATGGTCATCTCTCCGCAGGCAGAACAGGCCAACGACGGCGCCAATGGTGCATAGGGTTGCTCCGGCGGCGGGACCTCCTTCGTGTTAAAGACATCGGAAAAGTTTTGCCGCAAAAGGTCCAATGCTTTCATCCGCCTGTAGCGCGCATTTTCTTCCGGGGAGGCGGTTTTATCGGCTATCTTTCCCCCCAGCCCCTCAAACTCTGCGCCATCTTCCCCACGGTAACAATAATAAGTTCTACGGGAAAAGCGAAAGGCCCGGCCTTTTTTGCGGCTCAAAACTGTATATACGTTCTTGCCGTAATCCTGGAAAATCAGGTTTCCTTTTCCCGCCGTCGTACCGAGAATAACCTGGAGGGCGTCCACGGCGCAGGA
>DATESZ010000258.1:0-3733 GCA_035283845.1 Syntrophales bacterium
GATGGCCATCAATCAATCTTTGCCACCAGGATGCGCACCGAGGATATGATTCCTATTGCCGAACAGATGGACGAGGCAGGTTTTTGGGCAATGGAGGTCTGGGGTGGAGCTACCTTTGATACCATGCACCGCTTTCTCGACGAAGACCCCTGGGAAAGGCCGAAAATTTTAAAACGCTACATCAAAAAAACACCCCTTTCCATGCTGCTGCGTGGCCAAAATCTCGTTGGATACCGGAATTATCCTGACGATGTTGCCAAGGCGTTTGTGGATAAGTCCTGTGAAATCGGTATCGATATTTTTCGGATTTTCGATGCCCTGAATGATCTGAGAAATTTTCAGCCCTGCATGGAAAGGGCCAAGGCGAACGGCAAACGGGTGGAAGCCTCCGTTTGTTATTCCCTGACAGAACGACGGCTGGGAGGCGATGTATATAATCTGCAATACTTTACATCAAAGTGCATGGAACTGGAAAAAATGGGCGCCGATACTATCTGTATTAAAGACATGGCGGGGATTTTGTCTCCCTACGACGCCTACGACCTTATTTCCGCCCTTAAAAAGGTCATTACCGTTCCCCTGCACCTGCATACCCATTATACGAGCGGCATGGCCTCCATGACCTATCTGAAGGCCATTGAGGCCGGTGTGGATATTGTGGATACCTGTCTCGCCCCCTTTGCCCTCAGGACATCTCAACCTGCCTTGGAACCTTTGGTTGTCACCCTGCAGGGCACAAACCGGGATACGGGCCTTGACCTGTACAAGCTTTTAGCCCTGGGAAACCACCTGGAGGAAATCGCGCCCAAGTACAGATCCTTCCTGGCAACAAATACGCTTTCCGTGATTGATACAGGAGTTCTGGCCCACCAGATACCAGGCGGTATGATTTCCAATCTGGTCAGTCAGTTGCAAGAAATGAAAGCCCTGCATAGGCTTGCGGAAGTATATGAGGAAATACCAGTTACCCGCAGAGAATCGGGAACAGTGCCGCTGGTTACCCCCACCTCTCAAATTGTGGGTGTCCAGGCAGTCATGAATGTCCTCTACGGCAGGTACAAGATGGTAACCAACCAATTCAGGGACCTGATATATGGTCTTTACGGGCAGACAGCCACACCAATAGACACAGAGGTGCAGAAAAAGGTGCTAAAAAATTACAAACGGGGACAAACGCCGATCACGGGCAGGCCCGCGGATCATATCGAACCGGAGCTTGAAGAAGCCAGAAAAAAGTTAGGAGACCTTGCAAAAACCGAAGAAGATCTGCTCACCTACGCCCTATATCCAGCCACGGGCGAACAATTCCTTAAAAAGAAATATGGGTGGGAAGAAAAACAGTCTTAGGGGAGGAGAAAGTGAAAGTATTTTGGGGTTTAATACTGGTCATGCCTTTGTTGATAAGCAGTCCCGTGATGGCTGAAAACTTCACGGTAAAGGGCGATATGACATCTACCGTACGGTATGAACTCCAACAACAGGTTACTGCCGGTGATGGCATGAAACAAATGTCCCTCAGTTTTGTCGTTCCCCAGACATTTCAATCCCCCACCTATGTTCAGGAAATTAAAGATTTCAACCTCCTGCTCAAACCGGAGCCGCAGGAAAAAAAAACCAGCGCTGACGCCCGCGGCAACCGTATTATTCTTGCCACCTGGACAAAAGTTCCACCTGTCGTAGATGTAGGCCTCTCCTGTAATGTCCTGAACAGGACGGGTTTACAAACATTGGAAACAAAGGCGCCCTTTCCCCTTACTAAGGCCGATCCAGCAATCCTGGCTTATCTTAAATCTACTGAACAGGTCCAGTCCGGGCATCCCCGTATTCGCGAACTGGCGGCCCAGTTGACCTCCGGGGTCACAACCGAATTCGACGCCGTGCAGCGGGTAATTTCATGGGTCGTGGATCACGTGCATTACACCAACCCCCCTGCGCAGTATGACGCGCTTTATTCTCTGGAATCGGGAAAGGGAAACTGTCAGAACTTTTCTCATTTAAGCGCCGCCCTGCTTCGCGCCTTGGATATTCCCGTGCGCATCATAAACGGCGTTACCCTTAATCAACCCTTCGATGTATCCTGGCAAAAGGGCGTCTTAACTTTTAAAATGGGGCAGGGGCGCCACTCCTGGATTGAGGTCTGGTTCCCCGACCAGGGCTGGGTCCCCTGCGACCCCCAGAACACGCAACTATTCGTTTCCAACCGTTTCATCCGTGTTGAAGTCGGCCTTGATAACAACGACACCAAAAATGATGGTCTCCTACGGTGGGCACAAAGCCGTGAAGCAAAATCAAAACCGAAACTCCAGGAAAGTATAATGGCCGATTTTAACAGTGATTTTGTCAAGATACAGGGAGATCGCGAAGCCTATGGTCCTAAAAATATCCTGCTTTCCCCCGATGTCAAGGCTCAGTTCAAGCAGATTGCGATTACCCCCCCGGCGCCGCCGCCTGTTATATCAGAAGCGCAAAAAGCCAAACTCCTTTACGAGGTGCCCTTTGTTTTTGGCAACCTCGTGTTTCCTGAAGATGTGGATTTTGCTTTTCCGCGAACGGTAAAAACCACCGAATCTGGACAATTTGAAATGCCCCGTAATTTTCTTGTGGAAACAGCCGAATATGTGACCACCAATCTTACCCAGTATGCCCAGGTAGTAGTCCTGCAAAAACCTCTGTCATTGAACAAGGTGGGCCTGGCGCTGCATAATTTCGGCGGCGATGGCTGGCTATGGGTGGATATTTTTCAAGACAACGAAGGTAAGCCTGGAATGCCTATTGCGACCAGTGAACTTATTAATTTTGCAGAACTTTCCCTCAAGCCGGGATATCGATGGACGGATTTTGAATTCCGCCGTGAAAATCTTACGCTCATGCCGGGAAATTACTGGATTGCCCTTGGTTTCAGCGGCAATCCCATCGTCAACTGGTTTTACACATACGGCAAACCCGTAGGACCGGCCTACGGCACCCGCTATAAAAATATCTTCAAAGATGATTGGAGCGGCGCCCTTAGTTTCGAATTCAATTACAGGTTGACAGGTTTAACGACAAAATGAAGGCGCCGAAATTAACGATAAACACAAAACTGCTTCTCAGCTATCTCGGCATGGCTTTATTGACCGTGGTAGCAAGCGCCTACGCCGTGATCAGCCTGCAAAATCTCAACAAATTGTCTCAAGCCATTACCAATCAAGACTATGCCGTCCTGGAGAGCAGTAAAAATCTGATGGATACACTCCTTGCCCAGGAAAGCGCAGAAAAGAAATCCTTTATCTTTAGAGATCCATCCTTTGCAAACATATTTTGGACAAGAAGCCGGGAATTCAAAAACGGTATTGCGGACATCAAAAAACACAGACTCTCCGGCTTAAGCGCTATTCTTGCCCAATTGTCGGTCCTTCAGGATCAGTACGATGCGCTTTTCCACAAGAAACTGGCGCTAATAGAGGGGAACCGCCTTGGAGAAGCAACCCTGCTCTCGGAACAGGAAGGGAAAAAAATCATCGATGATATGGCCGATCATGTACGCACCATTGGGAAAAAGGCTGACGAAAACATAGAAAGGCATATGGGGTTATTCAAAGATCAGGGCATGAGGGCATCCAGAATAACCATCACCCTTAGTATCATCAGCCTGATTGCGGGATTTTCCCTTGCCGTTCTCATTACTTATAACATTGCCCGTCCCCTTAAGAAATTGGAGAAAGCAACGGCGCTGATCGCCGAAGGGAAATTC
>DATESZ010000259.1:0-4014 GCA_035283845.1 Syntrophales bacterium
TCCGTCATCTGTCCGTAAATAAGAGCCGCTTGCTTGATAACGCCGGATTCCTTCATTTCAAGATAGAGATCGTTTCCCTCCCTCGTCCTTTCGCCTACGCCGGCAAACACCGAAATGCCGCCGTGATGCATTGCTATGTTATGGATCATTTCCATCATGACGACTGTCTTACCTACACCTGCGCCTCCGAAAAGTCCCATTTTGCCGCCCCGGGGAAAGGGAACAAGGAGATCTATTACCTTAACGCCTGTTTCCAGGACGTTTACCTTCGTATCTTGCTCCAGAAATGAGGGCGACTCTTTGTGGATGGGGGAATAATTCTTTGCAACTACATCTCCAAGTCCATCTACGGGTCGGCCGACGACATTCAGTATCCTGCCCAGACATTCCGGCCCTGCAGGAACCCTAATCTGATCACCCGTATCCTTAGCCTGCATACCCCTTACCAGACCATCGGTAATGTCCATAGCCACGCAACGGACCACTTTATCTCCCAGATGCTGAGCAACCTCGACGATCAGGTTGTCTTCCCGGTCATCAATGGTGGGGTTAGTTATGGTAATTGCGTTTAATATATTCGGTATATTCCCATCCACAAAGGCCACATCCACAACCGGCCCTATTACCTGCACAACCTTTCCTATATTCATGCCCATCTCCTTATATTAGGGGTCAGGAGCCAGTGGTTAGTGACCAGAAGCTCTTTTTAATGAATACTGATCCCCGATCCCCGATCCCTGATCCCCGATCCCCGATCTTACCCCTTGGCCAGCGCCTCCGTGCCGCCCACGATGTCCATCAGTTCCGCCGTGATGGCCGCCTGTCTCGCTTTATTGAATTTCAGCGTCAGCCCGTTGATCAGATCTTCACAATTACGGGTAGCGTTATCCATAGCCACCATCCTGGCGCCGTTTTCCCCCGCCGATGTCTCAAGCAGCGCCCGATATATGAGTGTATGCGCGTACATGGGAAGAAGTTTTCCCACTAAATCAGGCTCGGAAGGTTCATAAATGTAATTGACCCTTTTGTCGAAAGGCAGGTTATACCTCTGTTCGATCAGGGGCAGTGGAAAAATCCTTACCATAGCCGGTCGTTGCACGGAAACGCTAACAAATTCGTTGTAGATTATATAAAGCTCGTCGTATGCCTCCCCGATGAAAGGCTGAATAACATCTTCCGAAATACTCACGGCTAAGGTTATATCGAATTTCCTGAAGGCATCGACCCGTTCCCCCCTGATATTGGCTTTTTTACGAAAATAATCCCGGCCCTTCTTGCCAATGGGAATCACCACCACTTCTTTGCCTTCGCGGGTTTTCTCCCTGATGAATCTCTCTGCGGCTTTGATGAGGTTATTGTTGAAGCCGCCGCAAAGACCGCGGTCGGAGGTCATACAGATAACCCAAAGTTTCTTCGGCTCCCTTACGGCCAGGAGCGGATGGACAAACGTTTCCACGCGCTGGGCAAGACTGTTCAGAACATCGGTGAATTTAAGGGCGTAGGGCCGGAAGTTATCCATCCGTAACTGAGATGCCTTAAACTTAGACGCCGCCACCATGTTCATGGCCTTGGTAATCTGCCTGGTCTTTTGAACTGCCGTTACTTTTCTCTTAATGTCCTTTAAGGCGGCCATTTAAGCTTATGCCTCATCCTAAAATCAATCTACGGTGAATACGGTGTCAAATTCCTTCAATACGTCCCTGAGTTTCCGCTCTAATTCGGGGCTGATGATCTTCTTCTCATCGATCTCCCTGATGATTTCCCGATATTTGGTTTCCATGAAACTCAAAAGCTGTTGTTCATAGGTTTTCAAAGCGGAAACGGGATATTTATCCAAGTATCCCTTTGTACCGGCAAAAATGATGATCACCTGCCCCGAAAGCAACATGGGCTGAAACTGCGGCTGCTTCAATATCTCCACTAAGCGCACGCCGCGTTCCAACTGGGCTTGCGTTGCCTTGTCAAGATCGCTTCCGAACTGGGCAAAGGCAGCTAATTCGCGGTACTGGGCAAGATCAAGTTTCAACGTTCCCGCCACCTGCTTCATGGCCTTCACCTGTGCCGCACCACCGACTCGCGAAACGGACAAGCCTACATTGATGGCCGGCCTGATGCCGGAGAAGAAGAGGTTTGGCTCAAGATAAACCTGGCCGTCGGTAATGGAGATGACGTTGGTGGGAATGTAGGCGGAAACGTCGCCCGCCTGGGTCTCAATAATGGGAAGGGCCGTAAGTGAACCTCCTCCCAGTTCATTGCTCACGCGGGCAGCGCGCTCCAGAAGCCGGGAGTGGTTGTAAAAGATATCACCCGGGTAAGCCTCACGTCCGGGCGGCCGTCTCAAAAGGAGCGATATCTGCCGGTAGGCTACCGCCTGTTTGGACAGGTCATCGTAAATAATCAGGGCATCCTGCCCCTTATCCCGGAAATATTCGCCGATGCTGCAGCCGGCATAGGCGGCAATATACTGCATTGTGGCCGGGTCGCTGGCGCAGGCGGAAACTACACAGGTATAAGAGAGGGCGTCATATTTCCTAAAATTTTCCACCACCTGGGCAACAGTGGATTTTTTCTGACCTATGGCGACATAGATACATTTTACGTCCGTATTTTTCTGACGGATAATGGCGTCAACGCCTATGGCTGTTTTTCCAATCTGACGGTCTCCGATGATCAATTCCCGCTGCCCTCTGCCGATGGGCGTCATGGCATCGATCGCCTTCAGACCCGTGTACATGGGTTCATTCACCGGCTGTCTCTGAATGACGCCGGGGGCGATCATCTCGATCCTTCTGAACTCGTTCGACTCGATGGGACCTTTTCCGTCCAGTGGCGCGCCGGTAGCGTCAATGACACGGCCGAGCAGTGCCTCGCCAACGGGTATCTGAGCGATTTTACCGGTCCTTTTGACAATATCGCCCTCCTTTATGTGCGTGACCTCTCCCAGAACGGCCACACCCACATTATCCGTCTCCAGATTCAGAACCATACCGACTATGCCGCCGGGAAACTCCAGGAGCTCCATCGCCATCGCACTCTCAACCCCATATACTCTGGCAATGCCATCACCCACGGAAAGAACGATGCCCGTTTCGCTGACGTCCAATTTTTTCTCATAATCCTTGATCTGTTGGGAAATGATACGACTGATTTCCTCTGCCCTTATAGCCTCCATTCCTATATCTCCTCTCCTAAGAGCTTCATCATATTATTGAGCTGCGCCTTTACGCTTCCGTCGTAAACCTGGTCGCCCACCCTGACAACTATGCCTCCCAGCAGCGACGCACCCTCCTCCACTTCCATCTCTACTTTCTTGCCGGTAAATGACTCGATCCCCCGCTTCAGGCTCTCGGACAGTTCTGGCGTCAGGGTAAAGGCCGTATTTACCTGCACCCTGACAATGCCTATCGCATCATCCATAAGCTTGCGATAGTTTTCCTCGATCTCGGCGATGTTCCCTATCCGGCCTTTTTCAAGTAAAAGCCTGAAAAAATTGGCCGTAGGCAATGAAAGGTCAAGCCTTTCCAGAATCTTGCCAACGACGCTTTTCTTATCCTCTTCCTCAAAAGCAGGGTTTAATAAAAAATCTTTGAGGTCCCTGTTCTCTGCCACGACGGAAGCAAAACGCCGCAATTCATGATGATATTTTTCATACTGTTTTTCTTCTCCCGCCACATCGAAAAAAGCCCGGGCGTAGCGTTTTGATACATTACTGGTAATCAATGCTGATGCCTCCGCAACAGTCGGTGAGACTTTGAAATAACCCCCATGCCCGGGTCGGGCACAACGAAGGATGAAAATCACCCCCTCCCCTCCCTCCCCCGTCGAGGGGGAGGGATACAGGGAGGGGGGCGTTTTCATATAAATTCTTAGACGGTATCGTCAATGCCTGCTTACTGCCTTTTCTATAAAGTCCCTGACCATGTCCGCATGGTCAGTTGGGGTAATCTCTTTCCTTAATATCTCATGAGCCAGCTCGACGGAAAGACGCGCTGCTTCGGCCCTGAGACCATTGCG
>DATESZ010000260.1:0-7390 GCA_035283845.1 Syntrophales bacterium
CCGACATTCAGATTCGTAGTCTGACGCTCTATCCAGCTGAGCCATGGGCGCAGGTTTGCTTGATACAATAAACTGGCGGAGAGAGCGGGATTTGAACCCGCGGTACACCTTTTAGGGCGTACAATCGCTTAGCAGGCGATCGCTTTCGGCCACTCAGCCATCTCTCCATCTTTTAGGGATCGGGGGTCAGGGGACAGAGATCAGAAAAACCCTTCATTCCTCCCCCCTGTTCCCTGAACCCTGATCCCTATTCCCTGTTCCTGGCGGAGGGAGCAGGATTCGAACCCGCGAACCTTTCGGTCAACGGTTTTCAAGACCGCCGCCATAGACCACTCGGCCATCCCTCCGGAATTCCATCTAACCCCCATGCCCGGGTCGGAGGCAACGAAGGATGAAAATCACCCCCACCCCTCCCTCCCCCGTCGAGGGGGAGGGATACAGGGAGGGGAGGCATTTTCATATAAAATGCGAGACCCCATTCATAACGCTCGTGCTAACCCGCGGGCTCGATCCTGTCAATCCCTTTCATGTAAGGTCTCAGCGCCTCCGGTATGAGCACGCAGCCATCGGCCTGCTGAAAGTTTTCCAGTATGGCCACTAACGTTCGCCCGACGGCCAGACCCGATCCGTTTAAGGTATGAACGAACTCTACCTTGCCGCTTTCCGCATGACGGAAACGGATGGAGGCGCGGCGGGCCTGAAAGGCCTCATAATTGCTGCACGACGATATTTCCCGGTAGGCGCCCTGCCCTGGCAGCCACGCCTCTATATCATAAGTCTTGGCGGATGAAAACCCGAGATCGCCTGTGCAAAGACTCACGGTGCGAAAATGGATGTTGAGCCTTTTCAGGATTTCTTCCGCATCGGCGGTCAGTTTTTCCAACTCGTCATAGGAGGTTTCGGGTCTGGTAAACTTCACCAACTCCACCTTGTTGAACTGGTGCTGTCTGATCAGCCCCCGCGTGTCTTTCCCGTAGGAACCTGCTTCTGCGCGGAAGCAGGCCGACCAGGCCGCATAATAAAGGGGCAGTTCTCTTTCTTCCAGTATTTCATCCCTATGGATATTTGTTACCGGCACTTCCGCCGTGGGGATGAGAAAATAGTCCATATCTTCGATCTTAAAGAGGTCTTCCGCAAACTTCGGCAACTGCCCTGTCCCAATCAAGCTCTCTCTGTTGACCAGGAAAGGGGGCATTATCTCCGTATAATAATGTTCGGAGGTATGGAGGTCAACCATGAAGTTGATAAGCGCCCTCTCCAGCATCGCCCCCATCCCGCGATAGAGGGTAAAGCGCGCCCCGGTGATCTTGGCGCCCCGGCCGAAATCCAGGATGCCCAGGCTTTCCCCGATTTCCCAATGAGGACGGGGCGTGAAATTGAATGCCGGCTTTTCGCCCCACTGCCTCACTATCGGGTTGTCTTCAGCGCAAGCGCCGCTAAGAACCGATTCATGGGGTATATTGGGGATCGTCAGGGCAACGTCATTTAACTCTTCCTCAGTATTTTTTAAAGACTCTTCGAGTTCCCTGATGCGGGCGGAAACCCCGGACATCCCGGACAGGAGCGAAGAGAAGTCTTCTTTACTTTTCTTTTTTTCACCGACCGCCCGGGAGACCAGATTGCGTTCATTGCGCAGGGCTTCCACCTCCTGCAGGAGGTTCCTCCTTTTCGCGTCTAAGTCGGTGAAACGATCAAGGGCTACCGAAGCACCCCGTTCCTCCATCTTACGGCGAACAAAGTCCATGTTATTTCGTAGAAATTTTACATCAAGCATGATCGGCTTTTTCCTTAGCCCCTTTACAAAGGGCGGTTTCCCCTAACATTTTCACTATTTTAAGTCAATATCTTTGTCCTGACCTTGATTTTCTTTACAGCATTAATCAGTATCATCATTTCCTGGTTCTTAAGGAAACAGGAAGATATCAGGAACGTGGCAAGACCCACGGTAATGCTGACCGTCAGGAAGGTGAACCTTGCATGTAAAGGAGCAGCGTTGTTCCACGTCATAAGGAAAGCTACAATAATCAGGGCGCCCCACATCAGCACAGAGGCCATAATCGTCCTTCCGATGGAATGGTAGAATGTCTCGTCGAGGAATGTCCCTATCTTTTTCCTCAGGGTAATTGCAAGGATAATGACGTTCACCGCCGAGGCAATGGAGGTGGCAAGCGCGAGGCCGCCATGCTTTAAGGGAAACATCAGAACGACGCTGAAGGCCACGTTGACAAAAATGGAAATGAAGGCGGCCTTCAGGGGCGATTTCCTGTCCTGTATGGAGAAGAATGCCGAATCTATTACCCGGATGACGGAAAAAGCCCAAAGCCCGAAGGCGTAGTATAAAAGAGCTTCAGCCGTCAGGAGGGTGGTGCGGGCGTCGAAGGCGCCCCTCTGAAAGAGCACGGAGATGATGGGAACGTGCAAGGCGATCAGGGCGACTGTTGCCGGTATGGTAATGAAGAGGACCAATCGTAAAGAGAAGGAAATGGTTTTCTTCAGATTCTCGAAATCTCCCGTGGAGACATGCTCGGAAAAACTGGGCAGCGCGGCCGTGCCGACGGCAATGGCGAAGACACCCAGCGGCAGCTCCACCACCCTGTCCGCATAATACAGGAAGGATACGCTGCCTTTGGGGAGGAAGGAAGCGAGGATCGTCCCCATGAAGACGTTTACCTGATAAACCGCCGAGCCCAGGATGGTCGGTATGATGAGGACGCCGATCTGCTTGAGTCCCCGATGGGCGAACCGGAAATCCGGCCTGAGCCGTACTCCCATTCTTACGAGGAAGGGCCATTGCATGGCCAACTGGAGCGCCCCGCCGATCAGCACCCCTAAGGCGAGGGCTATGAGTGGTTCCCGGAAGAGATCCCGCATCGTCAGGGATGTCGTGATCATGGCAATATTGAGTACAACAGGCGCTAATGCAGGAGCGGCGAAGTGTCGCAAAGAATTCAGGATGCCCATGCAGAGGGCCACGAGGGAAATAAAGAAGATGTAGGGAAACATGAGCCGGGTAAAAAACACCGTAAGGTCATACTGGGTGGGAGAGTGAACGAACCCCGGCGCCATAACCATTACAATCAAAGGGGAGAGGAGGATGCCCATGAGGGTGACGATTACCAGCAACGCGGAAAGTGCCGTAAATGTGATATTGGCCAGCTCGCAGGCTTCCTTTTTCGACTTTTTGGTCAGGTATTCCGTAAAGACGGGCACAAAAGAAACGGTGAGCGAGCCCTCGCCGAGGAGGCGCCTCAGAAGGTTGGGGATGCGAAAGGCGACGAAGAAGGCATCCGTGGCCATGCCGGCGCCGAAAAACCCGGCGACGACCATATCCCGGATAAAACCAAAGATACGGGACAGCATAGTTGCGGCCCCCACCACACCGGCCGCCCTAACTACTCGCGAATTTTCCCTGTTCGCTGTTTTTTCTTCGTTCATTCCGCTTTTGTTCAAGGGGTAGTTAGGCGAGAGCTCAGAAAGAAAGGATCAGTGTTTCCAAATCTTTTTTTTGCAGACCCTTGATGCTCACCGTCTTTTTTTTAGCGTTGAGACCGCCTACGATATGCACCTGACCTTTTTTAATGTCTAAAAGATCGGCCAGAAAGCGTATACATTCCTCATTGGCCCGCCCGTCCACTGGAGGGGCGGTGATTTTTATCTTGAGAAAGTCGCCCTGAAGGCCCGCTATTTGTCGTTTAGATGATTTAGGCAGGACCTGGACATGGAAAACAATGCCCTCTGCCGTCTCTTTTATCGGGATCATCGGCTGCCTCTCATCGCCTTTTCTGTCATTATCTCAGGTAATAAGCCAATTCGATCAGGCTCTTCAGGAGGAAACTCTGCAGAAAGACAATCGCCGCAATGACGATGATGGGCGAAATGTCGATACCGAGGCCCCTGAGCGGCAGCCACCTCCGGATCGGCGCCATCACCGGTTCCGTGGCGCGGTAGAGAAACATTACGATCGGGTTGTATGGATCAGGGTTCACCCAGGAAATCAGCGCCCGGGCGACGATAATCCACATGTACAAAGTCAGTCCCATATCGATGATCTTGACTAATGCCGCGATAAAGTTCCCCAGTATAAACATGACTGCTCCTTCATAACAGAAGATGCTGATTCAACGCATCCCTGTTAACTTTTCCCGGTGCTTTGTATGAGTTATCACATAAGCCTGTGTTGTGCAAATAAAGATTAACAGGGAATATTGAGCGGGGCAGGGCTGGACATCCCCAGGGAAAAGATGGTAAGGTCGGCGCGAGGAATATCGCAGGCAGGCATACTGAAAGAAAGGATTTGCGCTAAATATGAGCAACGAACCTAATAAAGTCATTTACTCCATGATCGGGGTGAGCAAATATTACGACAAGAAGCCGGTGTTGAAGGACATATGGCTCTCCTATTTCTACGGCGCCAAGATCGGCGTCATCGGCCTGAACGGGTCAGGGAAAAGCTCTCTGCTCCGCATCCTTGCCGGGGTGGATAAGGAGTTCAACGGTAAGACGGTCATTTCTCCCGGCCATACCTTGGGCTTCCTCGAGCAGGAGCCGGCGCTGGACGAAGGCAAGACGGCAAGGGAAATTGTGGAAGAAGGGGTCCAGGAGACCGTCGATGCCCTGAATGAATACAACCTGATAAATGAGAGATTCAGCGAGCCGATGTCCGACGACGAGATGAACAGGCTCATCGAGCGCCAGGGAAGGGTGCAGGAAAAACTTGATGCCCTGGACGCGTGGGACCTGGATGCGCGTCTCGAAATGGCGATGGATGCCCTTCGCTGCCCGCCTGGAGATACGCCGGTGAAGACGCTTTCGGGAGGTGAGCGGAGGCGAGTCGCCCTTTGCAGGCTCCTCCTCCAGAAGCCGGATATCCTGCTTTTAGACGAGCCGACCAACCACCTCGATGCCGAGACTGTGGCCTGGCTGGAGCGTCATCTTCAGGGTTATCCAGGCACGGTCATCGCCGTTACCCATGACCGCTATTTCCTCGATAATGTCGCGGGATGGATCCTGGAGCTCGACCGTGGAGAGGGAATACCCTGGAAGGGTAATTACACCTCCTGGCTTGAACAGAAGCAGGACCGTCTGAAGCAGGATGAGAAGGCCGAGTCGGCGAGGCGGAAGACCCTGCAACGTGAACTTGAGTGGATACGAATGTCTCCCAAGGGACGCCATGCGAAGTCCAAGGCGCGCATCAATTCCTACGAGGCGCTCCTCAGTCAGGACGTCGAACAGGGCGCCAGGGAACTCGAAATCTACATCCCCCCCGGCCCGCGACTGGGTAATGTCGTCGTAGAGGCCGACATTGTGTCCAAGGCATACGGCGACAATATACTCATGGAAGGCATGACCTTTTCCCTGCCCCCCGGCGGCATTGTGGGGGTTATCGGACCGAATGGCGCGGGCAAAACCACCCTCTTCCGGATGATCATCGGTCAGGAAAGGCCCGATGCAGGTAGATTAAAGATTGGAGAGACGGTGACACTGGCCTATGTCGATCAGAGCCGCAGCGTTCTTGCTCCGGACAAAACGATCTGGGAGGTTATCTCGGGAGGGCAGGAAGTGCTCCGGGTAGGCAAGCGGGAGATCAGCTCGCGCGCCTATGTGGCGAGGTTCAATTTCTCCGGGGCTGACCAGCAGAAAAAGGTCTCGGCTCTGTCGGGCGGCGAGCGGAACCGCGTGCATCTTGCCTGTATGTTGAAGGAAGGGGGCAATGTCCTGCTGCTTGACGAGCCCACCAATGACCTTGACGTGAACACCCTGCGCGCCCTCGAAGAGGCTTTGGAGAATTTTGCGGGTTGCGCCGTTGTCATCAGCCATGACCGTTGGTTCCTCGACCGTATCGCAACTCATATCCTGGCCTTCGAGGGGGAAAGCAAAGTGGTCTGGTTCAATGGGAATTACTCCGAGTATGAGACTGACAGAAAGTTCCGCCTCGGCGCCGCTGCGGACCAGCCCCACCGCATCAAGTACCGGCATCTAACGAGGGGGTGAGAAGCGCGGCGCCGCAAACGCTCCCATATCTTGTAATAACAAATTTATTTCATATCGGCGACATACTCGGCAATATTCTGGCAGTGATCGGAAATTCGTTCTAAGTGAATAAGAATCTCGACAAAAATGGGCCCCGCTTCGGCATTACATACCTTTTCGCAATACCTGACTAAATGTCCCTCTCTGGCTGACTTTACCTTGGCGTCAATCTCTTCCTCGAGGCGGAACACCAGCCCGCTTTTCTCCCCGCTTAATGTTTCCAGCAGTTCCACAGCAAAGTTAAGGTTTTTCGCCACCATCCCGTATATCTCCTGCAATTCCTTTCTTGCCGCCGGGGAGAAATCTACGCGCTTCTCTGCTTTGTCTTTCAGAAGATCGGCGATAAGGACAATCTTATCGCTGATTCTGGTGACATCGTCGACTAGTGCTGTAAAGGCAAACATTTCCGCCGATAGTTGCGGTGAAAGTAGGTAGGTGGAGATTTTTCGCAAATACTTCACCATTTCGGTCTGCAAATGTCCCACAACCCAGGCCGTGTAACGTACATTTTGCCGCTTTCCTTCCTGGAATATGTCCGTCATCTCCATAAGTTCGGCATACATTCTTTTTGTGAGCGTCATTTCTCTGGCCAACTCTTTATTCACGCACCTTAGGGCGTCTGTAGCGTTAGCGAGGCACTTCTCCTCAAGGTATTCGGGCCATAGGGGCAGGGTATCGTCCTTACCGGGCATCCTCTTTTCGCTCTGCGCGGCAAAAGGTTTAAGAAATGAAATGAAAACAACGGCGATCAGGAGATTAAATAAAAAGTGGGACAGGGCGATTTGCTGACCTACATTGTTCGATAAGATACGCAAAACTGTGATGAAGAAAGGCAACAGGATGAGGCTGATAATTGCCCCTGAACATTTGAAAAGCAAGTGGGCCACGGCGGTTCTTTTACCGCTGATGCCGGCAGATACAGCGCCGGCCATGAGAGCCGTTACGGTGGTGCCGATATTGGCCCCGATAACGACGGGCAGGGCGTTGTTCAGGCTGATGAGACCATGTTGCGCGAGAATGACCAGAATGCTGATGGGAATGGCCGAGGCATGAATAAGGCCGGTAAAGATGACTCCGAATCCCAGTCCCCAAAAGGGATTCTTCGTCTCCTGAAAAAAAAGGATGACGCCCGGATTGTCACGCAAAGGCGCAGCAGCGGTGGCAGTGAGACTCAAGCCAAAGAACAAAAGACCAAAGTAAAAAAAGGCCTCCCCTATGGAAGCCATTTTTGTTTTTCCAACAAGCCAGAAACTTCCACCTGAGATGATAAAAAGAGGCGATAAATCGGTAACCTTCCAGACAACCAGTTGCACCGTCAGGGTGGTGCCTATGTCGGCGCCTAAAATCATCCCCAGGGAAT
>DATESZ010000261.1:0-8101 GCA_035283845.1 Syntrophales bacterium
GTCAAGCCAGACTTCCCAGCCCAGACCCCAGGCGCCCAGCGTGGGAGATTCCCAGTCATCCTCCACGAAGCGTATATCATGTTCCAGCGGATCTATGCCGAAACTTCTGAGAGAGTTAAGGTAAAGTTCCTGGATGTTCAAGGGAGAGGGCTTGATGATGACCTGGTACTGGTAATAGTGCTGGAGTCGGTTCGGATTTTCGCCGTAACGCCCGTCCGTTGGCCGGCGCGATGGTTCTACGTAGGCCGCCCGCCACGGTTCCGGTCCCAAAACTCTTAGAAAAGTGGCGGGATGAAAAGTGCCTGCCCCTACCTCCATATCATAGGGCTGCAGGATGATGCATCCCTGGTTTGCCCAGTATTTTTGCAAAGCGAATATCAATTCCTGAAGGGTCACCTGCAACTCCTGAAAATTTGCTTCCCATACTGTACAATATGTCGATTTTTACGGAAATATCGTTTCGGGGCTTCCTAACATGGGGCAAATCACCTGTCAACGAATTATCTCTTGCCCCCTCCCTTCTCTTCTAATGCCTTGAGGATCTTCTGAGGAGTTATAGGGAGCTCTTTGATCCTCACTCCTACGGCATCATAGATGGCATTGGCTATGGCTGGGACTGGCGGCACTGCAGTTGCTTCGCTCATTCCTTTTGCACCGAAAGGACCTTCTGGATCAAGAGTTTCTACCAGAATGCATTCTACCTCCGGCATCTCTGATGCCCTGGGGATCCTATAATCTAACAAAGTGGGATTAAGAACATTTCCCTCCTCTTCGATAACTTCCTCATATAGTGTTTGTCCCAGACTATCAGCTATTGAACCCTCTATCTGTCCCTCACAAGCCTGGGGGTTTATGGCAAAACCAACATCCTGAGCAGCCGTCATTTTAAGTATCCTTACCTTGCCTGTCTCTTTATCCACCTTTACTTCTGCCACTGTGGCCCCAAAGCTGTAAGTGGCTGATACATTACCATCGCCTGTTATTGGATTTGGCATTTCAGTGGGTGGATCATAGTAACCTCTTCCCAAAATAGGTTTACCAGAGAATTGGCTAGTCAAGACCGCATCAATGAAAGAGATCCCTTTCTCAGGGCTTCCTTTGACATAGATTCGCCGATCCCTGGCCTCCAAATCTTCAATATTCGCCTCCAACTTTCCAGCAACCGCTTCAAAAAGCTGTTGCTTTGCGTCCTTGGCTGCCTCTCGGGCTGCATTCCCTGAAATAAAAGTAACCCTACTGGCGTAACTCCCAAGATCTATAGGAGACATCTCAGTATCAGGCGCCATCATCCTGACGTCTTCCAGGGCAATTCCCAATTCTTCAGCAACGATCTGGGACAAAGTAGTGTCTGATCCCTGCCCAATATCTACTGCCCCCGCGATTAACGTAACTGTGCCATTTTCGTCAAGCTTCACAAAGGCTGCCGATGAGTCATGGGGGACTAAAGCTCTGGCACTGACAACATAACCGGTACATGCTATACCTATACCTTGATTACCTTGCATCTTCCCCCGCTTTTCCTTCCAACCAGACTTCTCTGCCGCTTTTTGGATGCATTCAGCAAGGCCATTAGTAGTTATTTTATACTTACAAGGGGTGATATCACCCGGCTGAGTAACATTCTTTAATCTAATTTCCACAGGATCCAATCCTAAGTCTTCGGCAATCATATCTATCTGACTTTCCACAGCAAAACGCGTTTGCTGGTTTCCAAATCCTCTGTGAGCAGAGGCAATGGACTTATTGGTATAAACACAGTAACCCTCGTATCTTATATTGGGCATCCTGTATACCAGGCTCAGATAACCGCCCCCCATATAAACCACTATTGGTGCAAAGGCAGCGTAAGCCCCTGTATCAAAAACGGCTTTAACTTCTGAAGCAACAAAGATACCATCCTTTTTCACCCCGGTCTTTACCTCTACGATTGATGGGTGCTTCTGTCGACTGGCAATTAGATCCTCTTCTCTGGTATGTAAGATCTTAACCGGCTTACCACTCTTTTTAGACAACAGGGCAGCGCAAAAATCCAGGGGAAGCACTTCGTGTTTACCGCCGAAACCACCCCCGATATAAGGTCTGATCACTCGCACCATCCTCTCTGGCAAGTCTAAAAGTTTAGCCAGATCTCGACGGAAAAAATAAGTGGACTGTAGCGTCGCCCAAATAGTTAACTTGCCAGAGGAGTCAATGCTGGCTATAGATGCCCTCGGCTCCATAGCGCAATGGTACCTCTTTTGAGTTATGAATCTATCCTCGCGTACGTGATCAGACTCCTTAAAGCCCTTTTCCGTATCACCAAAGTTTAACAAAATCTTGTGACATATATTATGTTCTACATCGTGAATTTTAGGAGCATCCGGCCTCATTGCCTCTACTGGGTCAAAGACTGCCGGCAACTCCTCATAATCCACCCTAATCAGATTTAAGGCCTCCAAAGCTTCCTCCTCATCAATAGCAGCAACTGCTGCCATTGCATCTCCTGTATAGCGGACCTTATCCATGGCCAAACCAAGTTCATCCATTGTTTGCGGGAGTTCTGGAATCCAACCGATGGTCTTTCCTGCGGTGTCTTTTCCAGTAATCACCGCCCTTACGCCCCGAAGCCTTTGGGCCTTGCTGGTATCGATGTTGAGGATCTTAGCATGGGGATAGGGACTCCTTAGGATTTTTCCATGCAGCATCCCCGGCAATTCCAAATCAGCTGTATATTTGGCCTCCCCGGTAGCCTTCGCTACCCCGTCAATCCTGGGTAAACTTTTACCCACAACTGAATATTCTTTCATGTTTCACCCCCTCTTCCAATGCCCTGAAGATCTTTTCCGGAGTTATGGGAAGCTCTTAAAGCCGTTTCGTACATTCGGGGCTTCCTAACACGGGGCAAATCGCCTGTCAACAAGGAAAGGCGAGGGGTAACTGCTCAGGTAGATAGACTGTAGGCTTTTAGACTGTAGGGACGCGCCATGCGAGACCTTACCAAGCTCAAAGCGTTTGAACTGGCCGACGAAGTGGCTGATATACCGGGCAACCGGATGGTTCCCCAAGGAAAAGATATATTGGTTGACTTCCCAGATTTTGTATAGGTTAATAGACTATAGCCTAAACACCTGAGTAGTTGCAAAATTTTGGAAAATAAAAGTCTCAAAATACCCGGTTAAGATACGATGAGAACAGGCTTCTCGATAATTGTCCCCGTCCTGCATGAAGCCCCCGGCATTAATGACCTGATCGGCCATTTACGGGAGCTGGAGCTCGCTGAGGAAAGCGAACTCATTGTAGTAGACGGCAGTGAAAAAGAAGACACGCGGCTGGCCATCGCGGGAAGCAATGTCCATTGTATCCCCTCCCCGCCCGGTCGAGCCATTCAGATGAACGCCGGCGTCGCCGTCGCCGCCGGCGATATCCTTATCTTTCTTCACGCAGACACACGCCTGCCCAACGATGCCCTGGTGCGGATCGGCCGGGTTATGGAGGACGGGGGCATCATGGGAGGCGCCTTCAATTTGGGCATCGATTCTCCTCGCTGGATTTACCGCTGCATCGCAGCCATTGCCTCTCTCCGATCCCGTCTCACCCGCATCCCCTATGGCGACCAGGCCATCTTCATCAGGAAAGATGTTTTCCTGCGCCTGGGCGGGTATCCGGAAATTCCTGTCATGGAGGACGTGGCTTTCATGCGACGGATCAGGCAAGGGAGGGGCAGAATCCACATTATTCCCCGGCGCGTCACAACTTCCCCCCGGAGATGGGAGCAGGAGGGCGCTTTCTACACGACGCTGAGAAACTGGCTCCTGCTGCTGGCCTACTACCTGGGGGCTCCACCGGAAACTTTGGCCCGGTATTACAGAACGGGAGGATGTCGCCATGGCAGATGAGGCTATGCCGGTCGAGGCAGAAAAAAAAACGAAGGCAGGCTGTATTCTCCTTTTTGTGAAGTCGCCGGAACAGGTTCCCGTGAAGTCCCGTCTGGCAAAGGCAGTCGGAGAGGGAGCGGCCCGCGAACTGTATCGTAATTTTGTCCTCGACCTGTTGGATACATTGTCGGAAATCACGGGGGAGGGCCGGTATGACCTGAAGGTGTGCGTCTATCCTCCCGAGGCGGTGGAGGATGTAAGGCGCTGGCTGAGCGGCCGCTATGCATGCACATCCCAGCATGGTCGCGATCTGGGGGAAAGAATGAGTAGGGCCTTTCGGGAATGCTTCGCCGCGGGGCACACACGGGCAATACTTCTCGGCAGCGACGCGCCCGACCTGACAAGCAAAATCATAGATGAGGGCTTTGCCCGCCTGGAACATTCTATCGCCGTGATTGGGCCGGCACATGATGGTGGCTATTTTCTCATTGGTTTTCAAGGAGAGAGCTTTCTTCCGGCAGTATTTGACGGGATTCCCTGGAGCACCGGCGAGGTTTTTTGCAGAACCATGGAAATCTTCCGGCGCGAGAAATTCGATCCCGCTCTCCTCCCCCCCTGGCGGGACATCGATACCTATGAGGATCTCCGGTACCTCAGGGAACAGCATCGGGAAGGCTTTTTTGCGAATTCCCGGACAATGCATTACCTCCTGTCCAGAGATGGTGGGCAAGGATTGCCGTGATCGCAGGGGTGTGTATAGCTACGTTGACTTTTTCAATGGGATTGATTAAACTATTAGCCAACATATTTAAGGAGGAAAATATGAGAATCGAACTGGACGGAACTCTTGTCAGGATAATGCCGGAAACAGAACAGGAGAAGAAAGAAATGAATGGTTTGTGGAGAATACTAATTGATTGCGTGAATAAAACCAGGAAACTCGTGCCAGTGGGAGAGTACATACCTGGGATTAAAGAGGTGGCTGTATTCCATATAGAGGAATAGAAAGGAGAAATGCTATGTCGCAGATTGGATGGATCACATCTTTTGATGAGGGGCTGGCAAAGGCCAGGGCTGAGAACAAACTCGTATTCCTTGATTTCTTTAATCCTAACTGAATAGGCTGCAAACGTATGGACGCGGTCGCGTACACGGATTCTGCAGTTATATCGTTTATAACAGACAATCTGATACCCTTACGCATTATGGCTAACGACCCGGTGCTTGGAGCGCAATTCAAGATCAAGTGGACACCAAGCCTCCATGTACTTGATTTCGATGGAATTGAGTACTACCGCACCCTCGGTTTCTACCCGCCGGAAGACCTGATCCCTTCTTTATTGCTGGGAATGGGAAAGTCTTTCTTCAACCGCGCCAACCGCCAGGCTGCCGGCAGTTGCTTCAGCCGCATCATGACTGAACATCCAAAGAATTCATTGGCGCCGGAAGCGGTATATTTAAATGGGGTCGCGAGCTTTATTGAGAATCACGATGTCAGTCATCTGATTGCCCTTTATGATCGCCTGGCGTCTGACTACCCGGACAGCCCCTGGCTCACCAGGGCAGATCCATACAAACTGCTTAAAAAAAGCGGTTGAAAGCGCATTCCATGACCGCCTGGCATATCCGGAAATCCTTCTATCGCCCCGTTTTTACAGGTTCAACGAGATTTTCTATTTTTTGATGGTAGATTAAGGGGGTTATGAGGAAAACTTTGCGGAAGCCTGAGTTCTGGAACAACACCAAAAGGTATTATGACCTGATGAGCTTCTGGCGGAACAGCTTCGGCTGTAAGGTCTATAAGCTCCCAATCGATGCCGGATTTTCATGCCCGAACCGGGACGGCAATGTAGCCACCGGCGGCTGCATCTATTGTGACGGCCGGGGCTCCCGGCTGCGCCAAGCCGGTCTGCTGCCTTCCGTAAGCGAACAGATACGGCAGGGGCGGTTATACTACCGGAAACACCGGCAGGCCGGGAAGTTCATCGCCTACTTCCAGACCTTCACAAACACTTACGGGCCTTACGCGAAACTGAAATCCCTCTATGACGAAGCCCTGGCCCAAGAAGACGTCATCGGCCTTTCTATCGGAACCCGTCCCGACTGTGTATCTGATGAAGTGCTTGAACTACTTGAAGGGTACGGAAAAGGCCGCCAAATCTGGCTGGAATTCGGCCTCCAGTCCATCCATGACCGGACGCTTGCTTTTATCAGGCGGGGGCACGATTACGCCCAGTTTCTCGACGCGGTGAAAAGAACCGCCGACCGGAATATCCATATCTGTACCCATATCATCGCCGGATTGCCGGGCGAGACCCGTGAGGACATTCTGGCCACGGCCAGGGCCATCTCGTCGTTGCCTGTGCAGGGCATCAAGATCCACCTGCTCCTTGCCCTGAAGGGTACTGTGCTGGGTGAAATGTATGAGAACGGGAAAATCGCCATGCTGGAAAAAGAGGAGTACATTGAGACCGTGTGCGATATCTTAGAGCTGCTGCCGCCGGAAATGGTCATCCAAAGGCTCACTGCCGACGGATACCGTGACATTTTTCTGGCGCCTCTCTGGGCGGTAAACAAGATGGACGTCCTGAACGCCATTGACAGGGAGCTGGAAATAAGGGATGCTTTCCAGGGAAGGAAGCAGGAATGATCGGCATTATCGACTATCGTGCGGGAAATCTTACCAGCGTAGCCCGTGCGTTGAATTACCTGGGCGAGTCCTGCCGGATAACTGACAATCCGGAAATATTGGCCGGGGCGAGCCACATCATCTTCCCCGGCGTGGGAGCGGCAGGCGAGGCCATGGCAAATCTGCGCCAGAGGAGCCTGGATTATTGGATCAGGAAATGGTACGATGACGGCGTTCCGCTCCTCGGCATCTGCCTGGGAACCCAGGTGATTTTTGAATACAGCGAGGAGAACGACGCCGCCTGCCTGGGCATTGTCCCGGGTACGGTAAAGCGTTTCCCGGAAGGCCTCAGCCAGGATGGCATGCCTTTGAAGATTCCCCATATGGGATGGAACCGGGTGAATTTCAAGAGAGAGCATCCCGTATTCACGGGAATCCATAGTGATACGGAGTTTTACTTTGTCCATTCCTATTATCCCGCCCCGGCAGATGACAGGTGGATCATCGGACGGACGGACTATGGTCAATGGTTCTGTTCAGCCGTCGCCAATAAAAACCTGGTGGCCGTGCAGTTCCACCCGGAAAAGAGCGGTAGGCCGGGCTTGAAAATACTGGCTAATTTCTGCCGCTGGAGAGGCACGGATGCTGAGTAAAAGGATCATACCCTGCCTGGACGTGCGGGCAGGAATTCTGACCAAGGGGATCAAATTCCAGGGCAACGTGGATATAGGCGACCCCGTGGAGGCAGCCGAGCAGTATTATGAACAGGGGGCGGACGAGATCGTTTTTTACGACATAACCGCTTCGTCCGAGGGCCGGAACATCATGATTGACGTGGTGCGGAGGGTGGCGGAAAGGATCTTCATTCCCTTCTCCGTGGGCGGGGGCATCCGCACGGTTGATGATATGCGATTGGTAATTTTAGCCGGTGCGGAGAAGGTAAGCGTCAATTCCGCTGCCGTCGAAACTCCCCGGCTGATCAGCGAAGGGGCCAGGGCCTTTGGCAACCAGTGCATAGTTCTGGGGATGGATGTGAAAAAGGTGGAAGCCTCCGCAAAGACTCCTTCCGGTTATGAGATCGTCATCCACGGCGGCAGGAAATACACCGGCATAGACGCTCTTTGGTGGGCGCAGGAAGCGGAACGGCTGGGGGCAGGCGAGATATGCCTGAATTCCATCGATGCCGACGGCACGCAAGACGGCTATGAAATTACCCTCAACTCGATGATCTCCGCAAATGTGCGTATCCCCGTTATTGCCTCAGGCGGGGCAGGAAAACCGGAACACCTTGCGGATGTCCTTACCAGGGGCAGAGCGGATGCCGCCCTCATCGCCTCCATGGTCCACTACCGGAACTACACCATTAGGGAGATAAAGAATTATCTTGAGCATAGAGGCGTAAAAGTCAGAAGACTCTGGTAGACCTCAAAGACCAGAAATACTGATTAAAACAAATTGACCGTTGAAAGGAGCAGGCTATGAATGATTACGATGTAATTGTGGTAGGAGGCGGGCCGGCGGGATGTTATGCAGCTTTGACTGCCGCGAGAAAGGGATGCCGTGTTGCCCTTTTTGAAGAACATTGGGCCATAGGTTGGCCCATGCATGACCCTGGATG
>DATESZ010000262.1:0-3197 GCA_035283845.1 Syntrophales bacterium
AGGGCCGGGGTGAGGGGGAAAAATCGGCAAAAATCCACTTCAAGATCGTTGGAACGGGCTATGAGCCGATGCCCGCCGGTTTCGACCCGGAAAAGGGTTCCGTCGCCCGTGCCGTGGCGACGTGTCCGGTTTGCGGTTCTATGGTAGATGCGAACACCACGCGGTCGCTCTTCCAGGAAGGGAAGGCCGGGGAACGCATGGTCGCCGTGGTCCTTCACAAACCCGGCCAGACGGGGAAGCGCTACCGCATCGCCACGGATCAGGATATGGCGATCTTCCGGAAAGCGGCAGCCTACTTGGATAAGAAACGGGAAGAACTCATGGCCGCCTGTGGCATGGATCCCGTGCCGGATGAACCTCTGCCTCCAAAGGATACCCTCGGTTTTCGTGTTCAACGGTACGGCATTCTCACATGGGGTTCCCTCTTCAACGCCCGTCAGAAGCTGGCCATGATCACATTTGCCGACAAGGTCCGCAAAGCCCACAGCCGCATGTTGGCGGAAGGCTGCGATCCCGACTATGCCCGTGCGGTGGTAAGTTATTTGGGGCTCGCCGTAGATCGCATTGCAGACAAGGATTCTATACTCTGTCGATTAATACCTCAAACTGAAGCAATTGGATTCACGTATGGTAGGCAAGCACTGCCGATGCTTTGGGACTATATTGAAATGCATCCATTGGATCATCCAAGTGGGTGGGCTACTATCATGGATGAAATTCTTGAAAACATTCGGCATTGTTCATATAATCTGGAACAGAATCGATTTTCCATAGATATATCTCTCCCTTCAAAAGTTTCGCAATCCTCTGCTACTGGCCTCACCTATGAAGATAACTTTTTCGACGCGGTTCTCACCGACCCACCCTATTACGATAATGTCCCCTATTCCTATCTCTCCGATTTCTTCTATGTCTGGCTGAAGCGGACATTGGGGAACGTCCATCCTGATCTTTTCTCCACGCCGCTGACGCCGAAGAAGAACGAGATCGTGGCCTATTCCCACGGGGAGGGCGGTTACGATGAGGGGAAACGGTTCTTCGAGGATATGCTGAAACAGTCCTTCCGGGAGATCCACCGGGTCCTCAAGCCCGACGGCATCGCCGTCATCGTTTATGCCCATAAATCTACTGAAGGATGGGAAACCCTGATCAACTCTCTCCTCGATTCAAATCTCATCATGACGGGGGCTTGGCCTCTCAAGACAGAAATGGCTGGGCGACTACGGGCACAGGAATCGGCAACGCTATCACCTTCGATCTATATCGTCGCTCGGAAGATGACCCGTCAGGCCACGGGATTCTACCATCAGGTCCGGGAAGCCCTGAAGGACCACATGGACAGGAAGCTGGAGCGCCTCTGGCAGGAGGGGATCGGCGGAGCGGATTTCTTCATCGCCGCCATCGGTTCGGCCATCGAGGCCTTCGGAAAATACGAGCAGGTGATGGACTACGAGGGCAACATCGTCCGGGCGGACCGGATGCTGGAGGACGTCCGGAAGATCGCCACGGAATATGCCGTCCGGCAGATCCTGCATAACGGCTTCGCCGGGGAGATCTCGGACCTGACCCGCTTTTATGTCCTGTACCGATGGAACTACGGAAGCGCGAAAATCCTCTTCGACGAGGCCCAGAAGCTGGCCCGGAGCTGCGGCATCGACATCGCCCGGGAATGGAGTGGCGGCGGTTTTATCCGTAAGGAAAAGGAATTCATCCGGGTATTGGGGCCGGAGGACAGGGAACCGGACGATATAAAACACCGCGAAGAACTGATTGACGTCCTTCACCGGTGCCTGTGCCTGTGGGAAAAGGGGAAACGCAATGATTTCGTTAGTCTTCTCCAGGAGTCCGGTTTTGGTAAGAGCGAGGCTTTCTACCGCGTTGCCCAGGCCATCTCCGAAACCCTCCCCAACGAAAGCAAGGAAAAGAAACTCCTCGACGGTTTCCTCGCCGGCCGCGAACGCCTGCGGGAGGAGATGAAAACAGGTCCGAAACAGCAGGAATTACTTTAAAGGGTAACAAGCATGGATAAATCAAGAAAGTATGATGATATTATAGCTAAAGGAACAACTGCCAATTCGGAACATGTAAAACTCCAGAATATTGTCCATATGGGGCTGGGCTTTTCTGCAATGATGCGCCTGCTCGAAGAAAAACAAAAAGGTCCTTTGCATGAGAAATTAGTAGAAGTCCTGCCATGCTTTTTTGTGGTAAAAGACAATGAATCCTTCGAGAAAACACATTCTGATTGTTGTGTGTGGGGCACGAAGAATATCTGGCTGGCAAAAAACAAAAGGCACAATAAGCCAAGACGGTTAATCAGCTATGGCCAGATTGCCAAGACACTTAACGTCGTTCTAAAAGTCGCAGTTCATTATGCGCAATTACCGAATCCAGATAAGGCAAATCTCATACAGCCTTGGCTTCATGCTGCTGTGGACAATGAAATGATGAAAATGCTCAAAAGTGAGTATAAAAGCAAGCTGAACCCCTGGCCGGAGAGCATAGAAAAAGTCTGCGGAAATCAATATTTTCAAATTCAAGCCTTTGTTCAGGACTTTATCGCTCAATACCATGCCCAGAAACTGATCACCGCTGTTGATTTTGATGATATTTATTGGAATTTGTTGAACAAGAAACCAAACAAGAAACCAGAGGATGCTGATGATAAGGAGTGAGTTATGGCCAAGAAATTGATTGATTATGAAAAAAGGCGTAAAAAGGGCGAATCGCCAGCGGCCAGAGAAAAATCTGCATCCTATAAAAGCAATGCCGATACTGTTCAGAAATTGCTCCGGTATAAGAGTTTCGATGTGCAGAATTTTCGCTGTATCAGAAAACTCGCTATCTCGCCCTTAGAACAGGTCAATCTCATTGCCGGTATGAACAATGTGGGGAAAACGACTCTCTTGGAAGCCCTGTTTCTGCATATCGGTGAGACCAATCCCGAGTTGGCCTTGCGGGTGAATAACTGGTGGGGGTTTGGTCCGGAAATAGAATCGCCGTGGCGGCAACTGTTCTGGCAATTCAACGATAAAAGTCCCATCAAACTTACGGCAACAACAATGTTGGGGAAAGAATGTTCTCTGACGATAACGACAAAACTTGCCGAATCGAAAGTCGTGGAAGAAATCCTTCCTAAGAAGGGAACGGAATTTGTGAAGAGTTCCGGGGTAAATATCATTTTTGATTATGTAAAT
>DATESZ010000263.1:0-4575 GCA_035283845.1 Syntrophales bacterium
AAGAAATTAGCATAATTGAATTGAGATAGAGAAAGGGAAGCATAAGATGACGGAAGCTGAAAAATATCTCATTTATTTAGATACCGGGGGGACCTTCTCTGATTGCGTCATTATAAAAGCGGACGGATCATTTGTGACGGGCAAGGCATCCACGACGCCCGATGATTTAGCGACATGTTTTTTCAATGGCATTGAAAATGCGGCGCTGCGGCTGGGGAAGGGACTTGGGGAGGTGCTTAAAAATTGCGACTTACTCGGGTTCGGCACGACAGCCGGGACCAATGCCTTGCTAACCCTTCAGGGGCCGAAATTAGGTCTGATTACTACTGCCGGTTTTGAGGATACGACTATCATGATGCGGGGCGTCGGGCGATGGGCGGGTATCCATCCGTTGGTGAGCATGCATGTGCCTGACACGGATAAGCCCCAGCCCCTCGTTCCCAGGTCATTGATCAAGGGCGTCACCGAACGTGTGGATACGGTCGGCGAAGTTGTTATTCCCCTTAATGAGCATGATGTAAGAAGTGCGGTCAAGGAATTGATCGAGGAGGGAGTGGAAGGAATAGCCGTTTGTCTCCTCTGTTCCTATGTCAATAGCGCCCATGAAAAGAGGATTGGCGAGATCATTGAGGAGATAGCGCCAGACATGCCTGTTTCTTTATCCCATGTGGTTTCTCCCCTGATCAGGGAATATACACGCGCAAACAGCAGCATTGCCGACCTTTTTGTGGGCCAGGCGGTTAGAAGGCTTTTTAAAAACATTAAGCGGAAGTTGGGCGATTACGGCTATAATCGCCCCCTTCTGGTCATGCAGGCCGCGGGCGGCCTTTCCCGCTCCGAGGTGGTCAGGCCCATAACGACCCTGCATTCCGGGCCAGTGGGAGGTCTCACGGGTGCGGAGTTTTTCATGAAGCTCTATGGATTTAAGAATGGAGTAGGAAGCGACGTGGGCGGCACCAGTTTTGATGTCAGCATCGTTCCGGAGGAGGGCGCCAGGTTTTTAAGAGAGCCCGTAGTCGGCCGTTATCACCTTCAGAACCCCATGCGCGAGATACTGACATTCGGCGCCGGCGGCGGGACTATTGCCTATATTGACAAGTTGAGCGGCAATCTGCGCGTAGGCCCTAAAAGCGCCGGATCAACTCCCGGCCCCGTCTGTTATGACAGGGGCGGGACTCAACCCACGGTCACGGATGCGGATGTGATCATGGGCAGGATAGACCCCGATTATTTCTTGGGCGGCGCCATAAAACTCAATAAGGAAAAAGCCGTCCGGTCCATGAAAGAGATGATAGCGGATCCTTTGGGGATGACGGTCTTAGATGCTGCTGAAGCAATTTGTGTTGTTATAGATTCTTTTATGAAAGACGTCCTGAATACGGCTTTTACAACCAGGGGGTTGGATCCGAGGGAGTTTGCACTATTTGCCTTTGGAGGCGCCGGGCCCGTACACAGCGCCGGATACAGCAAAGGCCTCGGTTTTCAGAAGGTAATCGCCATGCCATATTCGGCCACCTTTTCCGCATTTGGGGCCTCTACCGCCGATGTCCTGCATCGTTACGAGAGTTCTCCCTTTACGGTTATGACGAATATCGAATTTGACAAGGCCACACGGCGATTTAGGGTTGATGGTTTAGAAGGGCTTCCGAGGGAGGATATTGAGAGGTTTAACCGCATGTATAAAGACCTGGAGCGCCGCTGCTTTGAGGACATGGAGGCGGAGGGTTTTGACAAGAAGGACGTGAAGCTTGTCTATCCTGTCCGCATGAGATACGGCGGTCAGCTTGATGAGGTGGAATTCATGTCTTCCGTGAATCAGATAAATACAATTGATGATTTAAAGGTGATCCTCAGGGCCTTTGAAACTGAATATGTCAGATTATTTTCCGAAGGCGCCCTCTATCCGGAAGGCGGTGTGGAGATTATGGGTATAGCACTGCAAGGTTCGGCCGCTGTTACCACCCCGATAATACCCGAAAAACCTTTCGTGAGTAATGATCCTGGGCCTGCGATGAAGGGTGAGCGAGATGTCTATTTCGAGGGTAAGAACGTATCCGCCCGCGTCTTTGATATGAAGAAGGTACAGGTGGGGAATATAATTCCGGGTCCGGCCATTATCGAGGGGGTGGATACGAACCTTGTCATTCCTCCTGACCGAAAGGTTACGATCGATCAGTATCTCAATATGGTGATGGAAGACATTTGATAATCAAAATGATAAGGAACGGAGGAAGCATAAATGAAGGAAAACGTTCAAATAGATCCCGTTAAATATGAGCTCTTTTACAGCAGGCTCCATGAGGCCCTGTTTGATGCAAAGGAGGCCATCAAGCTGCTCTCGGCGTCCGAGATTGTCAGGGAAGCGGGTGAGGCAATGGAGTGCGTCTGCCTGCCCAATGGGGAATCAACCCTTATGTCTGCCGGACTCCTGGCTCATATAGCCAGTGTCACCCACAACATCAGACATTTCATCGCCGATAAGTATGAGGAGGATATTGGCGTCTATGAGGGGGACCAATTTATATGCAATGATTGCCATATCGGCGGGATGCATATTCCTGACATGATGGTCATTGCCCCGCTGTTTCATGAAGGGAAGCAAATCGGCTGGCTTGGGAACTGCACACACGTTATCGAGGTGGGGGCCATTGAGCCGGGGGGCGCGCCCGCCACGGCAACCGAATTCTGGCATGAGGGCATATGCTTCCCTGGCGTAAAAATAGTGGAGAGGGGCAAGGTAAGGCGGGATATCATGGATATGATGAGACGCGCCGTTCGCGACCCGCGAGGCATAGATATAGACACGAGGGCAAAAATCGCGGGGAACGAAAGGGCAAGAGCTAATATCATGAAGATTATTGATGATTTTGGCATTGACTTTTACATGATCGCTTCAGATCAACTGGTCAAAGACGCCGAGACCCAGGCAAGGGAGAAAATAAAACAACTGGCAAAAGGAAAATTCAGGGCCAGGTGTTATACGGATTGTGTAAACTCACGTCTGCAGAAGTTGAGGATGGTTGAGCTGTCCTTTGAGATCACTGAGGACGGCATGATCAACGTAACGGCGCCCGTGGTGTCTCCCCAGGCGGCAGGCTATAATAACGGCGCCTATCCGGCCTTAGAGGGACTGATCTTCTGCACTCTCCTATGGCAGATATTTTATGACGCCAGATGGAATTCGGGCTGCCTGAAGGCGTTGAATTTTGATATTCCTAAGGGGTCTATGATATCCGCTGATAAAAACGCGGCGGTCGCCTATGCCCCGATAGGAATAATAATGCAGGTTATGGGCATTGTAAATGAATTGATCACACGCAGTTCTTTTATCGCAGGCAATTTTAATGATATGATCGCGCCATGCGCATTTCTTAATGGCATACTGGCAGGAGGACTGGACAGGTATGGCAGGAATTGCGCCTCCGCCATAACAAGCTGTATGATGATGGGCGGAGGCGCAAGATATGACAAAGACGGACATGACACAAGCGTCACCGAATGGAATCCATGGACGGACTTTGGGGATGCGGAGGCCAACGAGGTTAAGGTGCCCATCCTTCATCTTGGCAGAAGGCATATCGCCGACTCCGGGGGCTCCGGTAAATACAGGGGCGGCTCCGCAGGGGAGACAGTCGTTTCCGTTCATGCATCTCCATTCGCGGTGGTCGGTCTTCTGGGCTCCGGCGGATATGTCACCGGCGTGCAGGGTATATACGGCGGGTATCCCCCGCCAAAGACCAGCCTCTTTATAGCCAGGGATACGGATTTTCTGGAGAGGGGAAAGAGAGGAGAACCGATACCTCATTCCGCCAGAGAATTAATTGAGATATATGGAGATAAGGTTCAGGAACTCTATCCATCCTACCCGATGACACCCACTAAGGAAAACGATATAATCGTATCACAGTGCTGGGGCGGAGGGGGATCGGGTGATCCAATTGAGAGGGACCCTGTGGCCATAGTCAATGATATCCGGAACAAATTGACCTCATTAGAGATGGCAAAAGATGTATATTGCATCGCTATTGACCCTGAGACCCTGAAGGTGGACGAAGCCGGGACGAAGAAGATGAGGAAGGCCAAAAAGAAGAAAAGACTTTCCGAGGGCGCGCCCGGACAGAAGTTTGTTGCCCGGTTGGTGGAAAAAAGGGAGAAAAGAGATTTTTCTAAACCCATGCTCGATTTTTTGGATGAGATAGGCTCTTTCTCCGATGGTTTTAGAGAGCGACTGGAATTTGAGAAGGAGTTTGCCAAGAGAGATCTGCCCGAACTGGACGTAAAACCCGTAAGAGACGTCCTGGATCTGACCCCTTATGTAAAGATTGTGGAGGACGATAAGGGCGATAAATACGCGGTCTGCCGCGATTGCGGTCATGTATATTGCGGGGCCGATGAGAACTTCAAATTGTATGCCCTGATCTATGACCGTGATCCAAAGGAGATCCAGAGGGGCTACCTGGGACCGGACAAGGATTGGATGATATACAGGGAATTTTACTGTCCCCGATGCGGCAGCCAAATAGAGGTGGAGGCCACGCCTTCCTGCGCACCGATTCTTCATAATATTGAGCTTAA
>DATESZ010000264.1:0-55360 GCA_035283845.1 Syntrophales bacterium
CTATCCGCATACTTCCTCCTCTCCATTCAAAAATTATGCCACGTGCTAGGCAGAATTATCATATCTCAATATCACTAATTATGCCTATTGCGCTGTTGAACTCCACAAAAGACATGGTTCCTGCTTCATCCGCCGGCATTAAAACACCACACGTCCGCAGGCTCTTTCCGAGGTTCCCCCGGTGGCTGAAATCAAGTTCTGTTTCTGTAATCCGAATTTAAGGATATTCTGCGCTGCAAGATGGTCTCTGTCATGGGCTGCCCCGCACGTCTCACATGTCCACACGCGGTCAGATAGCGTCAGCCGAGCATTCACCTTGCCACAGGTACACATACGGCTTGAAGGCTCAAAACGGCCTATCTCCAGATAGTTCTTGCCACTGTCTGCAAGTTTATACTGGAGCATCCGGTAGAAATCTCCAAGCCCTAAATCAGAAATGCTCTGAGCAAGGCAGTGATTCTTCACCATGCCCTTGATGAAAAGGTCTTCACACACAACCGTATCGAAGCGGTTGACTATCCCGCTTGTCGTCTTGTGTAAGAAATCCTTTCTCTGGTTTGCCACATGTTCATGATACCGCGCAAGTTTCAATACGGCTTTGCGTCTATTGCCACTTCCTTTCACCTTCCGGCTTGCCCTACGCTGTAAAACCTTCAGCCTTCCGAGTGCCTGCTTCAGGTGCTTCGGATTTTCTATCTCCGTTCCATCTGAAAGAACGGCAAACGTCTTGATGCCTGTGTCAATCCCGACCGCCGTTGCCTTGCGGATCGCCTTCTGCTTTGCCTTCTTGTCTTCTGCCTCAACGGCAATACTCACGAAGAACTTGCCTGTTGCCGTCTTCTTAATCACTGCTGTCTTTATTGTTCCCTCGAATGTCCGGCTTATTCGTGTCGGTATCCATCCGAGCTTAGGAGCAAAGACCCTATTTTCATCAAACTTGACCTTTACATTTTGCGGAAAACCTACAGTATGCCGTTTGTCATGCTTGCGCTTGAACTTTGGGAATCCGTGCTTTTCCCTAAAGAAACGAGTGAAGGCTTTTTCCATATTCACAATAGACTGTTGGAGGCTCTGAGCAACAGACAGATTCAGCCATTCATATTCAGGTTTCTTCTTTATCTGCGTTAATTCTGCCATCAACGTGAAGGCACTCATGGTTTTTTTATCCTTCTGGTACGCCTCAATCCTTCGGGCAAGAGACCAGTTATACACCCATCGGGCATTACCGAGCATCTGTTCAAGCTGCCCTGCCTGATGCTGGTTCGGATAGATTCTGTATTCGTAACCACGTATTTTTACCATGTTTAGAATTTATCATAGTTCTCCAGAGAATGTCAAGTCTTTTTAGAAAATAAATAAATATGGGGTTCAACAAAGGTTTCGAGCGGACGGGGTGAAGCTCCGCCGCTCAAACCGGCGTTATCCTAATATCAACTGCCGATGTTTCCACGCATCGTCGGCAAGCCCTTCGGCGTCCTCTACTGGTAATTTCCGCAACCTGTCATGTTGTCCGGTCTGACACGCGTCATCATAAATATTCGCCGCATAGGTAGCTAAAAATGTTACCGTAAAGTGTTCTTTAAATTCTTTTTCGTCCATAATCTTCCCCCCATTAAAAGGATAACAATTAAATGAAGCGGAGCGGAAAGTCGCTCGTCGCGCCTCATTCTTGGGCTTTGGCCGCCCGCTTATTCCTGCGTTGTGTAAAATAAAACCATAAACTGAAAGATGCCCACAAAGTGAAACAAAAAATCCCAGCACCAAGAAAGGCACCATAAAAAAGATGACGGATACGATTGTTGGAGCACTTATCGGGGTCGGCAGTGCTATTCTCGGCGCGATTGTTGGAGCTTGGATCGGTTATCGACTCTCCATTTCTTTGGTTCATGTCACTACTCGACACAATGCTGCGTCCAATTTGAGGAAAGCTTTCTATGACGAACTTGCCATCTTGAATATGAGCAGCCTTAAAGATATTGATGCCTGTTCTATGCTTGAGGGTGCTTTCAAGAAACATATGATCGCTTTTTGGGAACTCAAATCCACCTTGCCGAAAAGCAAATGCGTTGCTTTCACCCAGGCATGGGAAGAGTATTATTGTTATCCAGGAACAGGGGACCATCATCTTGAACAATACGACACACTTACTGGAGGCTCGGAACAGCGTAAGGGGAAAAGAACGCTTGCAATTAAACGGATTGAACATATTCTCTCCTTTACTGAATAAATGAAAAAGACCACACAACCAAGCACTACAGCGGACAGGCTGATCGCCTGCCGCTGACCTTTGCGTTATGTTTCAAAATCCTTCAAAGTCATATGTCCCTGGCATACAAAAACAATGACAGAGAAGAAACAACATTCCCAATACGTGGGTTGGAGTATGGCAAAACGAGCGGGTACGTTCCATAAATAGTAATAACCAAACCACAATAATCCGCCCGTGGCTGCCCACCAGAAAATACAGTACAAAGCAAATGCAAAATATTTTAACATAACAAGCTCACTGAACCCGACCGGAATTACGTCCGGTGCGTTTCAGCCAAATCCGTGGCCAGCGGGTTATCTCTGGCGTTATCTATCACTCAAGTACCCGATAGTTTTTAAGTGGAATCCATCGGCCCTTGTCCTCGATCATACACCCACCGAAAAAAGTCCATTCATGTTGTTTCCCTATACGGCTTGCCTGGCCATCGCATTCCATTTTTCCCGCGATAGGGATTAGTGCAAGAATTGCAAGAATTGCGACCGCTATGACCACTTCGATAATTGTAAATCCTTTCATCATCCGTCTCCTTTTAAATTTAAAAGATAACAATTAAATGAAGCGGAGCGGAACATCGCTCGTCGCTTCTCATTCACGGGCCTTGGCCGCCCGCTTATTACTGCGTTATGCCCGCAAAATTAACAAAAGACACGGCTGCCTACTTGACGGCCTTACCGGGTTTGGAGAATTGTCCTCCAATGCCAACCATACCGGAGCACCTGCGTAGCGAACCTCCGCCCCCGCTTCTCCCATCGTCGCTATTGCCCGGACTTGATAGATCGGCAGGATGAGCACGGTCATATTGCCCCGTTCCCGTTCGACGAGTGCTTTCTTGCACCATGCCATCACGCCACCCGTGAACGGTGGATTTACCCAGTTGCGCTTCCCCCAGGGCACAGCCAACCCGTCGAAGTCTTCCGGTCGAGGATGAGGGCACGGGTCAAAATCGAAATTAAACTCCTTGCTTAATTCTGTCATCATCTCCGGCGGTGTAATCCAATAATGCTTTTCCATTCCCTAACTCCTTAAAATAAAAGCATAACAATTAGTTGCAGCGGACAGGCTAATCGCCGCGCCGCTGACCTTTGCGTTAGCTTCCGTAGCATCTTTTCCTTGGCCCTTTGCATCCCATACACGGGTTCTCTCCCTTATTTACAAGTCCCATCACAATCATTCCACCCAATAAACACGTTTTGGGAACGTACCCTTGTCCGATTGCCATTTGCAGATTAATATCGTCGCTGTCTGCTTCTATTTGACTAAAATAATGTGGTTTCATTCGATCTCTCCTTTCAAAAATAAAGAACAATTCAACCCCGACCGGAATTACGTCCGGTGCGTTTCAGCCAAATCCGTGGCCAGCGGGTTATCTCTGCGTTATATCCCGATCATTTAAAGTACCGCAAGAAGCAATCGTAGCAGCATTCCTTGTCTTCATAAATACCATCAAGGCCAAGAATTACATGTTTACCGCACTTGAAGCACTTCCCCGTTAGTGGCAACGGTTCCGTCCCGACATTTGAGAACATTGCATTAAAGTGGTCGGATATTCTTAACCTTTCTGCCTTTCCTACTTCCGACTCTTCCCATTGTCCTTGTGTTGGCATATTGAATTCCTCCTAAAATACTGATTTAACCAGTCACTACAGCGAACGGGGATCACACGCTGCGGCTTCCATCATGCCCGTGGCCCCGCCGCTGACCTTAGCGTTAGCATTTAGGACATGAAACTCGTTTGTTGTACGTTTGCCAGCCCATAAATGTCTTGATGCTTTGCCAAGGGTGATGTTCTAATTTCTTAATAAGTTCCACATTACATCTTTGGCATTTAGTATGAAAATTAAGGCCATCATAAAAACATTCACCAACAATATGACCAAGGGAAAAACATAAAAGAATGCTAACAATTTTATCCAGCGGACGGGTAATTTCGTCCTGTGGTTTTTCATTCATGTTCTACCTCCCCGCCGATGATAACGGCGTTATATTCTGATACACCTTACTGCCGTCTCCTGCCCCAACGGGAACTCAAAGCACGATGACCACTTAGTGCAGCATCTCCTCGTATGCGGAACTGAATGTAGACATGTGTATCCCGCCATTTTGAAACATTTGTCAGCGTTGATACACCTTACATCGGGCTTTAGTTTAAACCTCCTCCCTTTTTTTATTACAACGGCTTCCCCGATTTCTCCTTTTTCACCCGCAACATAATTCCTGATATTCCCCATAACCCCTCCAAAAACCAGATGACAATTAAATGAAGGCGACGGGAAGTTACTCCGTCGCATTCAGACACGCTCACCGTCCCGCGCCTTATTACTGCGTTAGCATCACCACTTGATTAATAAACCCCAAAATTCCGACTCGTGCGTCTTTTCAAACCACACTCCCATATTTGCAAAACAAGAAAACCCATCTGCGTGGGCCAGCGTTTCTTGTTCTTCTGCCGTGAGCCATCTTCCTGCCAGGCATACGCCTCTCCAGTTAAGCGTGATCTCCTGCACTGATTTACAAACGCACTCTCCGATTTTACGACACGCCTTCGTTCTGAGGCCGGTATAGAGGTAGAGTTTATCCCCCGGTTTTGGGTTCCTCCCGTCCCGCCGTTTCGCCCGGATCGTTTGTGTTTTTAACCCGGCTTCAACCAATGGCGCAAATTGCTTTTTAAATCCTAATAATGGCATCTCTCCCCCCTATGCAAAAGATAATAAAAATGCTAACAAATCGCTCCAGCGGAGTGCCAAAGGACCGGCACCCGCTGACCTTTGGCGTTATGATTCATCATCTAATGGACAATCCCCCGGCATACAACAGGCATGCTGCCTCTGTATATCCCCTCTCACCAAGAGCAAGCTGCATTCCCCATCAAGATTCTGCCGGGAGGGAAGAAAACAAGGGCACATGCCGCAACTTGTTATTTTATCAGGCAACTTTTTCATAACTCCTCCATAAATAAAGACATAACAATGAAATCAAGGCGACGGATTTTACTCCGCCTGCTCTTTCGCTGATTCCTGATACAGGTGGCTATAAAACGCTCTCAGGAAGTCATCATTTTTTCGTAAATTGCCATTGTCGTTTTGATGTCTCTCAAACAGTGGTTATCTATCGCCTCGTAGTCCCCCATTAACCAGAGTTGGTAAATCTCCGATCCATTGCCGCCGCCGTGCTGAACGCCCAAGAAATCAGCACACGAGGCCAAAGAAACATAGTCTTTAAAATCTGCCGCCCAGACCTTCATCAAGTCCGTCGTTAGATGCGGGTTGCCCCTCGGTATGGCGTTCCTTATTCCCGTGAGGCCATATTTTATGGCTTTTCTCCATATCCACGGCATGTCAAACGTGATGATATTCCATCCCACCAAGTGCAGCGGTTCATGCCATGCGCCTGCTATTTTATCAAAAGCCCCGGCTAAAAGCTCCATCGTTTCCCGTTCGTTTGCCCCTCGGATGATTTGGGCTTCCCCGCCTTCAAGGCAGAGGCCAACACAGAAGATTTCCCCCTTCATGCTGTTAAGGCTCTGCTTTTGGTATTCATTCTCGACATTGGCTTCTTGATATGCCCTGATGGTTTCCGGCTTGGACATTGTGCCGGGAGCTTTTATATCTTCAGGGAGTGGCCTGGTCGGGCCGGGGGTAGATTCTATGTCCAGGAATAATTTTGGTATCATGGTTGACCTCCGATATTATCCGGGACATCCTGCGGTTCTACGATGGTGATCGACACAAGATTGTTTCCGTATTGACCTTTGACAAACGCGACCTTGACGGGAACGATATTTGCCGCCGCGCCGGATGCAATGAGGCTTAGGTCTTTCTTGAAAGTCTGATAAATATTCCCGTCTTCGTCTGTTATCCCGTACTTGACATACGGTTTACCCTTGTTCGCTCCGGCGGTTGACACCCCCGGCTTTTCCTCTACTGACTTGATGTAAACGGTTTTGGTTTCCTCGTTTCCGGCAAGGGCTGTTTTTTCGGCAGGCGGCTTTGTCGTTTTATTGTCGCCCACTCCTGCGCTCGCCGCGTTTCCGTCATCATCCTCCGGTGCTATTCCCACAATGGATTGTAGAGAATAACGCCGCAGGTAGGTTATGCAGCTTCCGATGGCCTGCGGGTCGCTTTTAACCGGCCTTGCCACAAGCCGCCCTCGCATCCACTCGCCGGAAGAATGGCAAAGCGTAGTATCTATGCAGACCATCTCCGGGTGTTCTGGTAGGAAATCTGCCGTTTGCACAACGCTTAGTCCGTTGTTGGCAAGCGGCTTCCGGCACGCATCCCATACAGACGCAAGGTCGGCGTAGGAGCTTTTAAAGAAGGGGTTTTGGCTATCCTTTACGGCCCCCTCCATTATCCCCTGTGCTTTCGCCAGGGCGTCTGCTAATTTCCCTATTGTCTCTGATTGGCTCATCGAAAAAACTCCTTGCTGATTTTGTAGGCACCTTCTTTCATAATTTATTCCCCGCAAAGGCATTTAGTATTGATCTCATCGGTTCTGTCACATGGGCGTTTAATTTTCCCGGCTCCTCTCCCGCTTCCCACGGCTCGGAAGTGAGGCACATGAAGTTTACCCCGGCCGCTAAGATTTCGTACCGCGTGGGCCACGCCTCATCGTGGAAGGTTTTTCTGCAATCTCCCCGAGAAAACAGGCGGAACAATGCCTCGCTATCTAGGTGGATACTGAAGCTGCTCACCCCAATACACCCCTCGGCGTGCAGCTCCGCATATTTTTTCGTTAACTCCAATGCCTTCGATATAAACTCTTGTTTTCCCATTTTCCGCCTCCCTCGTTAAATTATTCCCCCGCCTTTGAGTAGTCGCTCAACAACAAGCTCGGCTGGAATGGCTTGCTCAGATGGGCGCCCTTTTTTAAATTATCTATTGCCCACAGTGGTTGTAAATTCTTTAGCGCCCACGCCCGCCTGAAATCTAAGTCATCCGGTGTCTCGAAGTTGAAGGCAGACAGCGGGATCTTATGATCAATATGCCATTCTCCCCTGTTTTCCCAAGTCATACCCGGCTTGAACTTCTTTGCCAGGTGCTTCATTAATTGATCTAAGGTAAAATCCACTAGCGACTCCCAGCGCCGACCGTTTTTGCTCCCGTCAAGCGATTCCCAGATAGAGCGGCGCATCCCTTCGTTAAGACTCCCTTTCGGGGTTGGCATTGGCCCATGCTTGGCAGCGTCCCCTGTGCGCTTCGGGGTTACGACTGTAGTATTCTTTGTGTCTTGCCAGGGTAATGTCGCGATTTTGCGTATAATATTTTTTGCGATGCCGACTCGCGGCGGCCGCGTGGTTTTTCCAGTAAACCCTTGACCAGATATTTATGCAATCCTTGCATCTATTGCCGCTCCATGAGTAAAAATCACAGATTTTCTTTGTCCCTTTGCATTTTGAGCATCTTTTTTCTATCCCAATAGAAGGACTTGCATTTAGGACACCTTCGCACGTCTGAGCTTCTAGCAACCCACTCATGATCACACCTCTTGCATATGATTTTGGTAATTTTGATTTTCATGGGTTATATGTATGCTCCATAAGTAAGATTGTCAAGAGTTATTATAGTCGCATCCGTGAGCGGCGATCCCCTTTTCCTTCCGCCCCATCACCATGCAGTCTTCGGGGTGATATTCTGAGCGTTCCAGCTCGGCGCTCTGGCTGTCCAGTTTAAGCTCTTGCGAGTGGAAGAAATCGCCCGCAAAAACGATCAGATCAACGGCTTCCGCCTCTGCCGTTTCAACGATAAAGTTCAGGCACTTTTCGCATTCCTTAATATCTTTGTCCCGTAGGTGGGCGTCGGCAAAATGGAGTAGCTTCATGATATTATTACCCACCCTTCCTTTAACCCGTAAACAGGGCCTCTAAGAATGTAGTTTATGGGCATGTGCCAGATGTACCCCGTATATTCAAGAGGGGCTCCGGCTTTCATTTCCTCGCCGCTATATTTCGTCTCTTCGAGCTGTAGGTCATCCCCCACCTTAAAGCCTCTATCATCAAAGCGTATTTCAAACCGCTTGCCCATATCTGCCGTTGCCCGGAAGGCTTCTGTATCTGTCTTTAATATGTGTTTCATGGCTTCACCTCCACCCTTCTGCTCGGTTTCCAGGGATAAAAAATAACTCCCAAAAGGCCGTAAGTCTGATCTTCTCGTAATCGGCCCTGGCGGGCTTCTCGATCTTCTCGTAATCGGCCCTGGCAGGATTCTCGATCTTCTCGTAATCGGCCCTGGCAGGATTCCTGATCTTCTCGTAATCGGCCCTGGCAGGATTCTCGATCTTCTCGTAATCGGCCCTGGCAGGATTCTCGATCTTCTCGTAATCGGCCCAGGCGGACTTCCTGATCTTCTCGTAATCGGCCAAGGCGGAGGGAGATAAAAGCCCAAGCGGAATCCCCATCAGATAAAACTTTCCTGTCTTTATCGCCTCGGCAATCACCACGGGAAATTTGCTAGGGGAAGAAAAATCTGTGCACTCTTTTTTCACCCCCTTGCCGTCCAACTCATAAAAGAAATCAATCGCTCCGTGTCCGACAAAATCATCGGGCGTGGTGTGCTGCTGTAATTTTTTCCCTCGTTTAGAATTATAAATATCGTCATAGGTGAGGAAAAGGATTTCTGTGGCGCCGTCTGTTCGTCGCACCTCTTTCCAGCTGATAAATACGCACATGGCTCATCCCTCCATAGCAAAAGGGACGTCCTGCCCGCCCGCAATGTCCTGGACGCGGAAAGGCTCCCCGGTTGATGTCCTAATCATCCCCTCAACGCTTGCCATCATGCGGCCGGATACGTTAGGGTCGCGCACAATCTGAGCGGGAAGCCAGTCCACCTTTGCCGCCTGAGCAAGCCGGTCGAGCCCTTGCTTGTGGATTCTTACCGGCTCCACGATCAGGGCGAACCCCGGCGCGATATCCGCGGGGCTGGTTCCCGTGGGGATGAGCATATGGCAGCCCTTGGACTCAAACTCCTTTAACCTCTGGTACGCTGTTTTCTGTGATTGATCTGTCATGATAATAACCTCCCACCGGTTAGGTTGGGGAAGGCCCCGCTGCCTGCCCTAGAGCAGACAACGGGTGGGGATGGCCTTCCGTATTAGTCTTTGCGATCTCCCATTAACCGCGCTGGTCTTATGTAATGCCGCGTGCGGCATATCTCTCGTTATCTACCATTACAAACGGATTCTTTCTGGGGACGTATTTTTAGAAGACGATCCACTGCTTCTGGTGTTAGGTACACTTCCTCCCCACTACAATCATAACATCCATCGAACTCGATATGTAAGTCTCCGTCTAAATCCCATTCTATTTTCATGTTCTCATCCTCAAATCTCCTAAAATAACAAGATAACAAAGCGCTCAAGACGGACGTGGCATACAGCCGCCACGCCGCTTAGATTGAGCGTTCCCTACCACCAATAACCAAATGCTCCGTTATTCCTATATGCAACTTCGCGCCCTCCGCCGTTTCATGCGCTCTTCTAAACTAAACATGGGTCTCCTCTCCCGCTTCCCACGGCTCGGAAGTGAGGAACGCCCGGACGCCATCGATAAGCTCGTCCAAGTTGTTCGTGCTGATAACATTGGTATGGCCCGAATAGGCGTTGTACCTGCCGAAATTGTTATCCCGGCCCCCGTCGCTTATGGTTAGATTTTTAGTCATGGGTTTTCCCCAGCTTTTTAGTGGGCAACCTGCCCTTTCCGTCAATCTTACATTTGGGACATTTGCGCCGCCGTATTGCATGCATGAGCGGATACTCTTCGCGACAAGCATAATTTCGGCACCGTACCCACTTTATATCAAAACAAGACACATACCACATTATTCCCCTACCTCCTTGTACTGGCATCCGTGAGCGGCGATCCCCTTTTCCTTCCGCCCCATCACCATGCAGTCTTCGGGGTGATATTCGGAGCGTTCCGGTTCGTAGTCATTCGCCCACTTAAACGGTATTTCGTGTAGCTCTTTACCGCAATAACAGCAGAACCCCATGCCATTTTCAGAGGGTGTCCCCTCGATTATGCAATGGAGTTGACCGCATTCTGTTGACCAGCTCCCCTCTTCGTCCGCTGTCCAGGAGCACCCCTGCCCCGGCCTATTTTCACCCATTTTAACCAGAGGTTCCTCTGTGTACTCTTTTTTTACGTAAAGCATGCCTGTCTTGTGATCTTCAATACACCAAGACTTTTTTGCTATATGCTTAGCTATTATCATTAAGGTTCTGATGTTATTGCTCACCCCCTGCCAGTGCCAATAAACAGAGTATGGCCCCTTGGTACGAAGCGAATAACGGGGCATAACAATTTTATCCAGCGGACGGGTAATTTCGTCCTGTGGTTTTTCATTCATGTTCTTCCTTCCCGCCGCTGACCTTTGCGTTATATTACTGATGACCATCTAAACCTTCGTTCCAAGTATTAACCCCAGGATTTTCTACATCTCCGTTATTTCTTATATCGGCAAATGACCAATCTTCATCCCCGTCGACGTGTAGGGAAAAAGAAATTTCACCGTCTTTTGGTAATTCAGGATGATTGGTTTCCCGAAGTATTTTTTGGACTGCATCAGCTATTTCTCGTTTTTGTCTTACTGAAAACATGCGCCACCTCCCTTATAAAAAATATAACCAGTCACTAAAGCGGCGTGAGGCTGTTTGCCACGCCGCTTACCTTGGGCGTTATGTGACAAAATCCCTCACTCATATTCAGTGCAATCATGGTTCTCGTGTTTCGCGCAATATTCACAAAAACCTTCGCGCCCGCAAATATCGCAAGTGCTTGTGTCATCCGAGCCATCAGGGTTTTTTATCTGCTCGCAACATACATGACAAAAACCTCTATCTTCGTCTCTCATATTTCCCTCTATAAATAAAAGCATAACCAGTCACTGAACCCGCCCGGGGAATTCCGGTCTGGGTTTTCCGTCAAGGCTTAGGCCCCGGCGGGTTATCTCTACGTTATATTTAAAATTCATCAACCAGTTCATCAAATGGGCGTCCCGTGCGTATTGCTTCGGCGGATAGGTGGAGAAAAACGCGTGGGCTAAATTTACGAACCTTTTCATATCTTTCATTGCCCTTACGGATATCGTGCAGAACCATATAATCTAACGCCTTCAGGTGGTCAGCGTGGAGGACAACCGCATCGTCACGGTGTAGTTCCCATGCCTCGTATGTTTTAGCATTATATGGGTTACTCATTCCAGTCCTCCATTAAAAGAATAAGATCATCTTTTGTATATGGTTGTTTTTTACTTGGTTTTCTCCAAAAAACAGAAAACAACTTAATCCAGCCCGTGGCCCGGCGGGTTATCCTTGCGCTATACAGCACAAAATAAAATACAATCCTTAGCGTCGGATTGGCTAATCTCTATCAATCCATACGATCCATCACCCTCGTCAAGCCACCCTTCACCTGAGCAAATAAAAATCCTCTGATCGCGGGTTTTAACGGCCTCATATTCCGTTCGATGTTTACAATCGCTGCATTTTGGTGTGGTTTTCATTTTCTCGTCCCCGGCATCTTGATCCAAACGATCTCTTCAAGGCAGTCGCAGCTCCCCTGCTGCCAGCGCCACAACGGCACGAGGAAGCCTGGCGTGTGCATCAGCGGTAATGTCTCTTTTTTCCTGCCTACCCACTCGATAAATTGTTTCAACATTTTGACCCCCCTAATTGCTTTTTGCCCACCTACCGCGTCCCGAAGGCACATTGCCCAGGTGAGCTCATCTGCCGACTGCTCGGCTACCCTTCCGTTTCCCGTAGGATCGGTTGGGCGGGTGTTACTTTTGTCTCTTTTGTGACTGCTCCGCCAGCTTATCCGCACGTTATACTTTTTCATTCGTCCGCATCATACACCCGTCAAATGTGTTTGTCAAGCATTATTTTCATTTTATTATTGCTAATCGTAAAAATAATAATTGACATATATATTGACTTGTGTATAATGGGCATAACTGGAAGAAAGGAGGAGTGAATATGGGTAATGCTTTTGAGGGGTTTACCACAGTTCAGAAGGTTAAGGCATTCATGGCTGCAAACGACATGAATATGCAAGCGTTAGCTGATTATCTAAAAATTTCCATTGGAACGGTAAGCAACAGATTTGAGAAAAACGACTGGACGGTACCTGAGCTTAAATTGTTGGCCGAAAGGTTCGGGACTACAATAGTAGACCTTATTTAATCGGGTGGCGTTATGCGAAAAGAAGTACGCGAACGCATCCTATTAAAATGCAAAGGGAAGTGCGTCGAATGCGGTGCTGTTGAACACCCTGAAGTAGATCATATCATCCCATTAGCCCGAGGCGGAAGGCATGATGAAGATAACTTCCAAATCCTCTGCAAAAAATGCAATCTCAAAAAGGGAAAAGGGATAGATTATTCTAAGTATGTTAAAATGGGTAAATCTCCAGAATACATAGAGGTTAACCAATCAATACTTGAAACTGATTTTTTCCGCCGAGGTTCTAAATTTGTAGCGATGCAATTAGAGTCGTGGCACAGACAAAACAATGCTCTTTTTGAGGTTAATAATGGCGGTTGACGGATGGGTTAAAATCCATAGGATATTATCTCTTGACCAAATATGGACAGCCGAACCATTTACGCGAGGGCAGGCGTGGGTTGACTTGATCCTTTTAGCTAACCATGTTCCTGGGGCAATAAGGGCCAGGGGTGTCTATATTAATATAGACCGTGGACAGGTAGGTTGGTCTGAGGTGAAACTCGCTGAACGATGGAGGTGGTCAAGAGATAAAGTAAGAAGATGGTTGTCGGAATTGGAAAAAAAGGAGCACAAGATAATACAGCAGAAAAACAACGTAACCAGTTTAATTACAATAATAAAATACGATTTGTATCAGTCCAGCGATACAGCAAACGATACAGCAAACGATACAGCAGAAAAACAGCAGAAAAACAGCAGACAAGACACTAACAAGAATGTAAAGAATGTAAAGAATGTAAAGAATAAAACATATACGTCTGATTTTATCTCTTTTTGGGACTGCTATCCAAAGAAGGTTGCAAAAGATGCGGCATGGAAGTCATGGCAGAAAAGAAACGGCGAAAGGCCGGACATTGCCGTTCTTATTTCCGCAGTTGAAAACCAGAAGAAAAGCGAGCAATGGGCAAAAGACGGAGGCCAGTTTATCCCTCACCCAGCGAGTTGGTTAAACCAGGGCCGCTGGGACGATGAGGCCCCTGCACAAGAAAACAACAGTGCGCTCGATAGGAACGATCCCGTTTTTAAGTCCTGGTACTACGGAGATAAAAAAGATGAACATCAGTGAATTGAGAAGTTTTCTTGACAGCTTAACGGGTTTTTTCGAGAAGAAACATCCGAGCGACAAGACCGTTGAGTTATGGTTTGATACCGCAAACGGGATACCGTCGGCGGAGATAAGGCAGATTTATCAGCGCATAACCAGAGAGTGCGAATCATGGCCGCGCAACCTACCGGCAACCATGTGGGCGATCCACTACGATATTATTGCCAACCTTCACACCGCAGAGAAAACGTATAAATATTGCGATGCTGGATGCAATGAGGGCCTTTTCCACATGAGGAAAAAGAACGAGTTGGGGTTTTACGGGCAGCACTGTGTTTTCCGCTGTGACACCTGTAAGCAGCGAACAGAGGGGGGCTTCCCGTGGGGTAACAAACACATGCTCATCCGGCAGGGACATGAATCCTTGCCAATTATGGAGGGAGCGGAAAATATTAAAAGTATCAGAGAATTAAAGGCGTTCATTCTGGTAAAATTCGGGGAAAGCGAACGGGCACCAGGCAGGGTTAGCCCATGAAGCTGCGATGCTTTTTGCCGGAGAGGGATCGGTGTTATCAATACTAGAAAAGGAAGGCACTAAATGTCAGTAGAACGTAGAATCCGTTGGCGGTTTGAAGGCGAATCCCCGTCATCAGTCATCAAAGGTTTTATTAAATTTGGGTATGGGAAACTTGCCACAGCCCAGATAATGGGAATCAACCCCCGTACACTAGGCAAACTCACAAGTAGGTATGGCCTACAGTTCAGGCCCTATATTGAATTAAATTCATCATGTAAGGCACCTGGTCGGAAACCAAGAGAAAGGGGCCAGCAATGAACATCGGCGACGTGATAAATTGCGACTATTGCCTAGGGGAAATCACCCTGGACGCGCTAGAGATAGCGGACGGTCTGGCGTGGTGTTTAAACTGTAGTAAATATACAGAGATACCGGAGGAGGAGGAAGAATGAACATCGAAACGATCAAACAATTTTGCTTTTGCGGTAAGGATGAAACGTGGCCACCATTGATGAAACCCTGGCAGCGTGACGGGTACATTTACGCCAGCGACGGAGAGGTTATGATCCGTGTGCCCGCGGGGGGAGTCAACGACCCGGTCGAGGATGAACCAAAAGCCCCCAGTGGAGCGTTTGTGTTTGATGCAACGCCGATCCCCCCGACGTTTTACCCGATCCCCGACATTGAGCCACCGGCAGAGCAGCCACGAGAAAAAGAGGCGTGCGAGCGGTGCAGCGGCGAGGGGTTTGGTGAGTGCCCCACCTGCGGCCAGGTGGCACCGTGCGGCGAATGCGAAGGAACGGGAAAAGTAACACCAAAAAGGAACGTTAAACGAATAACCATCGGAGGCCGGGATTTTGCCGCCGCGAAACTCTACCGCATAAAAACGCTGTTGCCGGGGGCGCACATCGGGCCGAATGAGCCGAGAAGGGGGGCAACCTCTTTGCCTGCCGCCCGGATAACATTTGACGGCGGCGAGGGCCTGATTATGCCGATGAAAGCGCAGAAGGGGTGAATAGAGAGAGAGACAGGAGGAAATACGAATGGCCGGGATACCGCTTGCAGTAATTAAAAAGGCAACTACGTTTGCGCTGAACCACTACATCCGAGAAGGAGATGTCAACTTCGACGCCAAAAAGATATACTTTTACGCTCCAGACGGGGGCCTGATAGCCTGGGTGCGGCGGGATGCGACAAACGGCAGGAACAAAGGCAGCTATTGGGTTCTAAGCGGCAAAGAGTGTTGAACTTTGGAGACGTGAAATTATGACCGACTACACGGAGATACAGACAAAAGCGGTATGCACAGCCCCGGCAGATGACCAGCGAGACTGCACGGGGTTTAGGGCGACGACGATCAGGAAGCGTTGCCGTCATTTGGAGTTTTATTCACGGGCTTGTGGCCGGCAGGAATGGGAGCGGGCGCACGGGCATAGCAAAAAGGAGGGGGAATGATAATCGTAGGAATTGATCCCGGAATGAGCGGCGGAATTGCGGTGATGGCGTATGATGACATCCCCATCGCGTACAAGATGCCAGAAACCGAGCGGGATATTTATGACATTCTTGAGGCAGTAGGATGCGAGGCAAGTGAACCCATCGCAGTTTTTCTTGAATCCGTCCATTCCATGCCGGGGCAAGGAGTGGCCTCGTCGTTTAAGTTTGGGAGGGGTTATGGCTTCTTGAGGGGTGCGATAACGGCGTTGAAATACCCGCTGTATGACGTAACGCCCCAGAAGTGGCAAAAGGCGCTGTCGTGCCTCACAAGGGGCGACAAGAACGTGTCCAAGCGGAAGGCGCAGCAACTTTTCCCTCGCTTAAAAATAACACATTGCGTTGCTGACGCACTTCTTATCGCAGAATATGGACGCCGGGCTTTGTCTGTCAACCACGCCGCCGTGCCTGGCGTCACGATCAGGACGGGCGACACAACCGACATATGAGGAGGAATTGTAAATGGATGATTTATTTATAAAAACGGCTGGAACGAATGGGGTTGTCTGATGGCGGCGGCATATTGCAATAAATGCGGGCGGATTGTGGGCACGCTAACCGGGCGGCTGCTCAAAGGCTATGCGATTCTGTGCCCGGATTGCGCAACGGCATCCAAGCGGGCGTCAGGCAGGCCAAAAGACGACATGATGTTGGACTTTTTGAAGGACATTTTTTCAGGAGGGAAACGATGAGCATTTTATTGGGTCTGGCAGGGTGGATGTTGGCGGCGGTATTGTTGGTGGTCTTGGCGGTGATGTGGGAAAAAAGGAAAGAGGCCGAGGAAATGACGGATTGCCTCTGGGCAGCCCTTGACCGGGCGGAAGGGGAAATTGATTCCCTGGCGAAAAACCAAAGCGCGCCCAGGAACAAGCAAGGGCGATTCGTCGCTAAGCACAAAAAGGGAGGCTAAATTGACGATAATTGCATGGGATTCGACATCCCCAAAATGCCGGGATGAAAAGGACGCCTGGGGCACTTTGATTGTAGCCGGGCGTGACGGGTGCTTTTTTTACGAGCGTTACGGCGTGCCGATCAAAGTCGAAGACCCGTTTATGGCATGGGGGGCGGGCAGAGAAGCCGCCCTGGGCGCTATGGAGATGGGAGCCGACGCGATTCGGGCCGTTGGGGTTGCGTCAAGGTGGGTCACGGGCTGCGGCCGGGGCTGCGACTGGTTTGAGGTTGATGGATGAAATACCGATGCAAGCACTGTAAGACGGTTCTTGAGCGCGACTCAACAAAGCAGTGGGTAAAGTCCTACTGTGAGAAAACAGGCAGGACGATACATTTAAAAAAGGTTAAAGGTTCCTCCCCGGTAATAAAATCCCAAGGGGACTTTCCGCAAGGATAGCCGGGGAGGTCACTCACTAAATAGGCCCCCGCGTTAAGAGGGGGCCTATTCCTTTAGTTCAAAAACAATCTTATTCGCCGCTGACAATAATCGCCAGCAAGATCAATCCCAAAGTCACCCAAAAGGGCGCTAAAGCCACAAGCATAATGGCCAGCACGATAAAAATAGCAACTCCGCCCATTTTACGCACCCGCCTTCCCGCCCGACGGCCCCAGCCGCACAAGCATTTCCCGAATCCGCGCGTTCTCATTGGCCAGCTGGTCGATTAGCTCCTGTTTGGCTCTGATGTTGTCCCTCATGGCCTCGTTCACCGCTCTGAGGGTCTCGATTTGCTCATCCCATTGATTGTTTATCATGGCTTGACCTCCGCTTTGGCAACCGCCGCCTCTAGTGCCCGATATTCCCGATATGCCGTCCCCGTGGTGATCTCATTTTCAAGCGCCAATACCGCCCTGGCCGCATCAAAAAGGTCACGGCTTGCAGAAATTAGCCGGGCATTTGCCTCACATTCCGCTACCCGTTCCGCCCGTTCCGGCTCGGTCAAAAGAGCGTGCATTACCCAATAGGCACGCTTAGTGTCGCAGATAGTCCTCCCGTTACCCAACACAAGCCCCGTCTGCTCGCCCTCAATTTCGTGGATTTCCCACGGCCCGCATGTGATTTTGTCCATTACCTCCCTCCCTTTCAACTCGTTAAAAAACCCACAGAAAAACATATGCCAGCGCCACAACTCCCAGGAGCAGAACCGCGCCCCCGGCAACGTCCCACCAGCTATACACCGGCAGCGGATCCAGATACGGATGCCGCCGGTTCGCTAGCTCATTTTTCGTCATTTTACAATCCTCCCTCATCACCGTTTTCGTGTAATCCGCCTGAGACAGACTATTTGCCGGGTAATGATACCCATCCATTTCATAGCCGTTTTTCTCTCGGACAAAATTGGATAACATTGGATTGCCGCCACAAAAAGCGGAAGCTGCTAATTTCTGCCGGTCGTGCATTATCCTCCAGTCCCTATATTGCATTTTCATCTCTCCCCCCCTTTCCGGCGATAGGCTCGCCGGGGGCCATTGTAGGTTAGTCCTCTGCCTCCACGATTGCGCAGGTGTTGGCACTCGCCAGTCAGTATGTTAATTTATTATTTTACCCCACCATATTTTTTAATATCATCAGTTGGAATATTGACGTTTCCCCTCCAACCGCTAACGTAATACGATTCGATAACATTTGGGTTGTCTGTGTAAAATTTTGTTAGCGCGGGACGCGGCGTTCCGGGGTTGACAACGGTAACGGTAACATTATTATCGCCTCTGCCCGCATTATTTGCATAATGCAAATGGATATCCGCGTTTTTCAATTCGATGACTTTTTTACTGTAGAATTTCATTTTGTAACCTCCTATTATAGTTATTGCCCTCTCGCCACGGCACCGTTGCCGCTGTGGGCCTATCCTGTTAAACACCTGCACCATTAGTATTGCAGGTACCGTGCCAACTACAGGCGTAAGGGGTAAGTAGCCGAAAACACAACCAAATCACCAACAACCCCCGCCACAAACTGTGTCGCAAAAAACACACCAAAGACGCCATAATGGAGTACCCAAAAGCACGAAAGCGCCTAACTATATAATCTCGCTAACAAATCAGGCCATCCATAATGGAGCACCGCCATTCCATAATGTAACAATAGAACGGGCGTTCGAAAAATGTGTTGACATAATGGAATATCCGTGCCATAATATACGTAATGGCAAATCGATTCTGTGCCAATTACGACCCAGAAAACCCCCCAACACGAGCAGGGGCACATGACGCACACCAGAATAACCATCCTCAAAAATTCTCTCACCCTCAAAATAGACGATACCAAATCAGACCTGCAGGCACTGGAACGCCTCGCCGATCAATTATCAGAATCAATCGGCTGCTGGTTAACGATCGAACGAGACACACAGTCATGTTGCCCCAGATGCGATGTAAAACACCGCCTATACGAGCGTCACGACCTCGAACGGTGCCCCTATTGCCACAAAAAAATAGTGTGACTCCAGGGCGCGCTCCTGGCGCCCGTCGGGAAAACTAACCAGAGACGCAGATCATATAATTCCGGCACACCACGCAACACAATCACCGATGCCAAAAACCCCAGAGGTAAGCAAAAAAACATGCCAACCGGGTGACCTCAGCCCGAACGGAAATAATAAACAATAGCGCCCCTTCACACCAAAAGAACACAAAAAAAAGAAAAGCGTCAATTATTTGACGGTCTAACCGACTCTATCCGACACAGGCAGGCCGGGTATGCAGGCCAACGCCCGGCAGGCCTCCTGCCCCGTCAGCGCACCCGGCACAGGCCGCGACTGGTAAAGTTTGGGCAGAAGTTAGTGAGTTTAGCCTAATAGTTCTGGTTAGTTACTGCATCTGGCCCAGGCTTTTGAGTTATCAACAGGCGGGATGGGCGCCAGGTATTTCGGGATGCCCCCACCCCTACCCCCCATAGTCGGGTTTTCGCTCGATTTGGGCCCGGAATTATCGAATTACCGCTCCATATCGCGTGGGTCAAATTTCGTTAAAGTTATGTCTCCTCTGTTAGGATTGTGAGTTCTTTGGTGTTCGCCGCCATTCCGCCGCCCTACTTATTCCCCAGAAATAAACCTTGACAACCCGTAAAGTAAATGCTATTACAGCCCAAAATGGAGCGCATATGACCAAGCATCAGCAATCGCTTAACCACCCCCAGAAGGGGTCTCGGATAACCGTTGACCCTATTAGAAGTCTCGAAGACATAAACGAGATCAAGCTGCTACTGAGGAATGATCCGCTTTATCTTTGTCTTTTCACTCTAGGGATAAACACAGGATTGCGTGCTTCGGACTTACTCCATATTACGGCGGGGCAGGTCAAGGATTTATCCCCGATGGACGAGTTGTGTTTGAACAAGCGTAAGACCGGCAATGGTCGGAGGATGAATTTAAACTCGGCCTGTGTTGATGCGATACATTCTCTTTTGGCTAGCAGGGGGTATCTTGACGAAGAAGTCTTGTTTATTGGGCAGCGGGGGCCGTTGACTGTTTCGTCTGTGAATCGGTTGTGGAAAAGGTGGGCGAGGCAATGTGGGATTCGGGGGAACTTCGGCAGTCATTCTGCCAGAAAGACTTTTGGCTATCATCAGCGCGCGACCTTTGGGGTGTGCCTGCCCGAGCTGATGCGGGTGTTTGGGCATTCAAGTGAACGGCAAACCCTTGCCTACATAGGCATCCAGGATGAGACGATAAAGAACATTTACGCAAACACACTATAAAGGGGGGTAAATTAGATGAGTGGATTGAGCATGGTTATGTTTGGCGGTAATATGTTCATAATGGGGAAGCTTGAAGGGCAGAAGCTATTTAACCCAAGGCAATATGCTCTGGTGCAGACATCCCCTGGGCGGTTCCAGCACCACTTGTCTCCACCCCCTGCGGCCCCGGCATTTATACATCTTCCTAAAGATATTTTTTATTACCCCATTGCTGATGGCGAGCTTTCGGCTTTATACACTGAGGCGACCACCGGGATAAAGATTGCCAATCCTCTTATTGGGTTGGTCCGCTAATGGCCGTCTGTGGGGTAAAGGGCAAGATAGACAAGATCGTCATGGAGCAGAAGATCAAAGCTGGCGAATCCTACGCGGCGATTGGGGCTTATTTTGGTGTGGGCAGGGAGTCTGTGCGGATGGCTCACAAGAGGCTGGGGGGCGCGGTGGAGTCCACGCCGGAACTGATTGAGAAGTCAGAATTATCTAAAGGCAATCTTGACACTATAAATCAGCTTGTAAAAATCAATTCTGCCATCATGGATGAACTCGATCGCGCTCGAAGGCTTATTTTACGAGAGGACATAAAAGTAAAAGAGCGGGAGCGCCTTGAAGACCAGGTGGAACGCGACCCCACCCGGACGGATTTGGTAGAGAAACTAAAAGAGAAAGCCAATATTAATTTTTCTAATATTCTGAAGATTCAAGCCAGCGTGATTGATATATCCGCTGAGGTCAGGAAGCAACTCGAATTGCAAATAAAGATCGCTGAGACGCTTTACAGTGCGACGATGGTGGCGCAGTTTCAAGAAGAGGTGTTAAACGCAATCGCGTCGGCGGACACAAATGTCAGAACCAGGATAATCGTTAAGCTCAAAGAACTTAGGACAATCCGGGGACTGATCCAGATAAAGAAATAGAGGATCATGGCCGTTATAACCGAAGCACACAAGACCGACATGTTCGCTGAGTTGATAAATTCCATCGACCAGAAGTTCGGAGGCAGCAGCGAAACCTCCTCCGACTTGGGGCAGTGGGCCGTTAACAATGAGATTATGCTTGATGGCAAGAAGTTCACCTTCAAAAAGCACGAATACCTTATCGAGCCCTACAGCGACAAACACCCCTACCAGGTAGAAATAAAAGCTACACAACTGGGTCTCACCTCAAAGGCCATGCTCAGGGTATTCCATACGGCACGGTATGGAGGCGACAGCTACCGGGGCATTGGATACTACTTCCCGTCCAGAACCGACGTTACAGACCTCAGCAAGACCAGGATAGACCCGCTTATTGATGACAACCCCGAAACCATAGGGCAGTGGATGCGCGACACCAACGCCGCTAATGTGAAAAAGATATGGAATACGAACCTTTACCTTCGCGGCATGCGGTCTCGGGTCGGAGCAAAATCATCCCCGATGGACTTCGTGGTGTTTGATGAACTGGACGAAGCCCCCCCAAAAATGGTGGATATGATTCTCGAACGTATGGCGCATTCCGAAGAGGGGGAATTACTCTACTTGTCCAACCCCACCCTTCCGGATTACGGTATCGATCGGCTTTTCCAGCTTTCCAACCAGATGTACTGGCTGATTAAGTGCCCAAAGTGCAATCATTACACCGATCTGGTGGGAACCTTCCCGGAGTGCCTACTAATGGCAAGGGGCAGAGTTATAAGGGCCTGCGAGAAATGCCATGCAGAACTTGACCCTTCTAAGGGCGCATGGGTTGCCAAAAGACCCGACATAACCGATATACATGGTAGGCAATTCAGCCAACTTTACTCCCAGACTAAAATGACCAACCCGGAGAAGATACTGCATACCTTCCAGACAACGAACAATCTGACCGATTTCTACAACCTTAAGCTCGGGATAGCCTACGTAGAGGCGCAGAACCGTCTCTCTGTTCAACAAGTGCTTGATTGTTGTGGCGACAGGGGCATTGCGTCGAGTTGCGACGAGGGCACATTCATGGGGGTGGATCAAGGCAACAACCTCCACGTGGTTATTGGCAAGCCTCATCCGAAACGTGCCGGCGAGGTAATCCATATCGGGGAATATCTTGGGAACAAGGGCAAGGAAGGCGGCTCATGGAAACAACTTGATGAATTGATGGCTAGATTTAAAGTTATGCGTTGCGTGGTTGACGGGCTGCCAGAGACCAAACATGCCAGGGCGTTTGCGGAGAGGTTCCCTGGAAGGGTATTCTTATTGTTTGCCAACGTCCACCAGAAGGGATCGTATAGGTGGGATGAGCGGGCGCATCTGGTGAGTGCGAACATTACGGAAACACTTGATGCCAGCCATAGGTTGATAGCGGATTGCGATATTATACTACCCAGAAAATCATCGGATGTTGTCCAGGAATTCGCGCGCCATTGCCATGCCGTAGCAAAAAAACTTGAGGAAGACGACGAAACGGGATCAAGCAGATATGTTTACATACATCGGCTCGCCGGTCCTGACCACTACGTAATGGCCTTTGACTATATGGTCATGTGTCTTCTTGATGCTCCGGCGCTTATGTTCCCGGAGCTTTTGTAATAATGACCGACGAACCCAAAAAGGAAAGGGCAAGACCATGATAACATTTACTACAATCAGGGTTGTAAAGTGCGATACGTGTGGAAGGTCAGTTAGTGGCCCTACAGTTAGCGGGGAGTGGAAAGTTGAATGGGATTTTGGCCTTGCTGCGGGGTGGACAAAAACAACACACAATAAGGTTCTTTGCCCTGCCTGCAACACCTACGGAACGCTTGCGCCAGACACGATATGGAATATAAATCCTCCGAAACCACCACTAGGGGCCCAACCGCATCAGATATGGATTGAAAAAAGGGTGGGGGAGTTATCGCGTGCAATCCATGATTATGTATCCACTGGCAACTATATAGAGGGCTTAGGCGTATGGTCGAAAGAATTAGCCGAATTGATACCGAGGATGATAGACAAGAATGACCGATGACCCCAAAAAAGAAGTCCCAAAGCCCTCAACCAGCCCAGAACTTTTATAAGGAGACATTATGTTTGATGACCGAGATAAATTAGACCAACATGGGTACACTACAGAAAAGGATACAAGGTGGAGGGATTTTCTTAAAGAACCCCCGGAAGCGGGACGGTTTTTCTTGGGAAGGTGGGTATGGGAAAACGAAAAAGATAAATGGTCAAAACAACATCTTATTGCTTTTGGGAAAAGAGAGGCAAACGGCTATTGTGTTTATGATGAGCATCTGCAAAATAATTGGCAAACAAAATCATTGAGCTATTTCCCCTTTGAATGGGTGCCATCTCCATCCTCTGAGAAAGAATATTTTGAACACCAAGAATGGATAAAAAAGTATAAAGAGGAAAGGAAACTTTCAAAGGCTAAATATGAGTGATCCTCAAAAACCCGAGCCCAAACGTCCGCCCACGCAATCTTTATGTGGCCTGAGTTGGGCGGACTCCGGCAACCCTTTCTTTTACTGCGTGGTGACAGAAAAGCACGATGGCCAGGAAAAATCCTTTGACGAAGCGCTGCCGGTCATCGAGATAATTAACGAGGGCGAGGCAAAGACATTCAAGGACTTGACGGATCAGCTTGAATTGGTTCACAAACTTCACTGCAAGTCGGTTTATGTCATTCTCGACCAGCGATATTTGACGTTCATTCATAGCTTCAATCAGTGGCGCCGGGGGGGACGAATACCATTAGTGCTGAAACACACCAAATCATCTTCATTTGAGGCGTCACTGCTCACGATTAAGGAATTGATAGGCGAAAAACGACTGATATTCCCGCCGGATTCAACAATAAAGTCACAATTAACGGCATTTTCTAAGACAAGTCTAAAAGATGCGGTTGATTTTTACGCGGTGCTGGCGTTGACGATGGTCATTGATGCGTTCGGGAAGCAAAAGGCGGTTGAATCGGAAGAAAAACCTAACATGAGAGGGTGGTGGTGAGATGAGAAAGGAAACCAACGGGGAATATTGGATAAAACATAGCTCGGGAATGTGGACGATCGGGCATGGGGATGAATCCGGCCAAATTGGATGGAAGACGAGGAATATGGGGCTTTGCCACGGAGAGCCCATGCCGCTTCGTAACGGCCCCCCTGATATTGTAAAAGAACTTATGAGACTTAATTATGGTGTGGTATGAGTAATCTTACCGAAAAGCAGTCGCTCTGCCTATCCTGCCAATATTGTTGCAAAACAATAGCCTTCCCGTTTGCCGCAGACCCGGTAAGCCTGGAATTTTATAAAGCCAGAGGGCTAAAGGTTATCCATTCGACTGAAACGGAAGAATCATGGGTCACCTTTCCTCACGTTTGCCCGCATATTACCAAAGAAGGCTGTAATATTTATGTTAAAAGGCCATACGCCTGTATGGTATTCGATGGCAGCAAGCACCCGGTAAGCTCCAACCAATGCCTGTGGCCAAGGAAAGATTAAATTAAATAGCGTCAAATTTTTGACGGTCTGCCCCCCCCTGCGAAAAAATAGTTGACAAATAAACAAAACCGTGCGCATATCGCACACCGTCGGATAATTGACGCGATATATGTCATAAAAAAGACGGGGATAACGCATGAGAAACGACCTACTCCTGATTTTATCGCCATCAGATGTGATGCAGGCCGCACAAGAAAAGGAGGCCGCGTCTCAAGAGGCTGAACAGCCCTCCGAACACTTTGTATCGGCCCTTTCACAACACATAATCCCCAAATGGCAAGCGGCTCAACAGGCCAAAATAATCCCAGAAATGGAAATGTTGGCGTCTGTGCGGCAAAAACGCGGCGAGTACGATCCGCAGAAATTAGCCGAGATACAAAACGTTGGCCAGCCCGAAATATTCATGAATGTCACCGATACGAAGGTCAGGAATGGCGTTGCCTGGATAAAGGACATCATCATCCAGCCAACTCAGCGGATAATTGCCGTTGATCCCACACCGCTGCCAGATTTACCGCAAGACATAAAAGAGCAGATCACCAGTTCCGTTGTCAGGCAGTATCTTGACATGGCTGTTTCTCAGGCGGCGCAGACAGGGCAACAAATATCTTCTGACCAGCTCCGTGCTTGGATGCAGCAGGAGTCGGACGCAGTAGGGGATCGCGTCCATAGTGAAATCGTTAAAAAAGCCAAAGCAATGGCCGAAGACATAACCGACCAGATAGACGATCACTTTAAAGAGGGGGGCTTTTACAAGGCGCTCAACCAGTGCATCGATGATATTGTCGGGCTGAAGGCGGGGTTTATAAAGGGGCCGACCTTTCGGAAGGAAAGACTCAAGAAAACCTCGCAAGACCCTGCCACCGGCAAACTGGTACGGAACATTGAAACGAAAATCGTCCCTCAGTATGATCGCGTTTCCCCATTCGCGGTATTCCCGTCGCCACGAAGCACAACCGTTGATAATGGTTATCTTTTTCTTGTTGGGTCAATCAGACCCCACCAGCTCCATGAGCTTATTGGTGTGCCAGGTTACGATGAGGCCGAAATAAGGGAAGTCCTGAAGGAGTTCCAAGAAAAGAAGCTTAACGACGAATGGCTCACGTTATCTCTGGAAGCCAAGGAAGGAATAGGGGAAGAGAACCCCGACCAGCCGTGGTCTGCCCCGGAAAACATTCCTTACCTCGAACTGTGGGACGAACTTCCGGGCAAACTTCTTCTCGAATGGGGGATGACGGCGGAAGATATTCCCGATCCGGACGACGATTACGCCGTGTGCGTTTGGCAGATCGGAACCCATGTCATAAAGGCCATGCTGAATTATGACAGTCTCGGCAAGAAACCTATTTCCAAAATATCCTTTGAGAATGACAACGATTCTTTTTGGGGCCGTGGAGTAGCCGAGATGATCGCAGATTGCCAGCAGGTTTGTAACGCCTGCGCTCGTTCGATACTGGCAAATATAGCGATGGGTGCCCTTCCGATGGTAGATTTGAACATCGACCGGCTTGAACCTGGCGCATCTCGGAAGATTTGGCCTGGGCGTGTATTCCCGACTACCGACGAACAGATGGCATCGGGCAGCAAGGCAGTAAACTTTTATCAGCCCCAGATGGTTACACAACAGTTACAGGCCGTTTACGATGCCTTCTCCCGCATAGCAGATGAGCATTCCGGCATTCCGGCGTATGCGCATGGAGGAGACGTAGGCGCCGGCGGAAACGCGAGCGGGCTTGCTCAGCTAATCGGGATGGCAACCCGTGGCATAAAAGCAGTGATTCGTAACATCGACCTTGACGGCATAGTGCCCTGCCTTGAGCGCCACTATGATTATTTGCTTGAAAACTTTGAGATTTATGGGTTGATGGGTGATTACAAGGTATCCGCCAAGGGGACGGCGGCGCTGCTTGCTAAAGAGCAGCAGACCGCTCGCAAGAACGAGTTCCTTAATTATACCGCGAACCCTGTCGACATCCAGATTATAGGGACTGAAAATCGCCGCAAGATTCTATTCTCGGTTGCTAAGGATTTGGGTATCGATATTGATGAAAATATCTTACCGCCGATTCCCCAGGGGGGGCCGACGCAACCACAACCTGGTACTCCTCTCCCCGGTATGGTTTCCAGCCCCCCCGCTCCCTCACCACAAACCTTGGATGCGGCAGGGAATCCGGCTCAAGGAGTTGACGACCGCCAGTTCAACGAGTCGCGGCCCCGGATGGAAGTAAGCAGCCCAGGCCAGGCGGGCGGCGCTGAGGGATACCAGTGATAGCGCCTTCAGAGCAAACGGCGAGGGCCATAGTGAATCTGGCCGGGAATCCTAATTGGGATACGATACTCAGATGGATAGACGAATCCGCCATACTGCAAAGCCTCAAGAATAACCACAACCGAGGCGAAGAGACCATTGTCATGCAGGGGCGCAACATGGAACTCGAAGACTTCTTGAAGATAGTGGCAAAAGCTAAAGCCGGAGACTACACGAGGAATGTGGAAGAGGCGAGAAGGATGGAGAACAAAAAATAAACAGGAGGATGTTTCAATGGTCAAGACGTTTAAGAAGAACGACAAGATGGATAAAGGAATGCCGGACAAAATGATGGACAAGATGCACAAGGGCAAGAATATGCCACCTCCCAAAAAGGGGAAGAAGTAACACATAAAATAAAGATTTAACCGAGTTCTTGAACCTTCCGGCCAGAAGGAGAGAGACGAAAGCAGTTTTTTAGGCGCACAGCAAGGTGCTTGCTCACTTTGCATGCGCCTTTTTTATTGGCTCAGTTATCAAAGGCTGAAGCCCGTAAAAGTCGGATCAGCCTTTATAAGCAACGCGAAGCCCGTGAAGGTCGGATCGCAAAAATAAGCAGTTGTGAAGCCCGTAAAAGTCGGATCACAGAAAGGAACAAAATGAGCACTTACGAGGAATTGGAAAAAGCAGAGCAGGAAGCGGACGCGGCATTGGCGGCGATGAACGCCGATGAACCCGCTATCGAAGCCAAACCGGAAGATGACAAGCCCGTAAAGCCGGATGTCGTTGATGAAGGTGTGGTGTCTGATGGCGTACTCGTCGCGGATGATCCAGCGATTAAGGCAACCCCAGCCGAAGCGCCAGTCAAGAAAGACGATGACGGCATTGACTACAAGCAAAAGTTTCTTGTGGTTGACGGGATGCTGAAGGCCGACACCGCCCGGTTAAAAGCTGAAGCGGCGCAATGGAGGGAATACGCCACGGGGCTCCAGGAACGAATATCAGTTCTTGAAGACACCGTAAAGGCAAAATCTTCCGCCGTAGAGACACAGCCGGACGAAGAAGACTACGAGGTTGATGCTTTCGTAGCAGACAACCCAGGTGCCGCTAAGCTGCTCAAGAAAATGGAGGCCAAGCACAAGGCCGAGCTTGCCAGTCTGCGGGACGAGATAAAGTCCGTGGATCAAAAGAGCGTTGCCACAAGCGCTGAGTTTAAGCAGACCACCGCTATCAGCCAGTTCGATAGGGCAATGGCAGATGCCGGAGCTCTAGACTGGAGGGCGATCGACACCGACCCAGGTTTCACGGAATGGTTGAACCGCTCTCCTTACAATGTCAAGGTTCTTCAGGCAGCCGCAAGCGAGTTCGATGCGCCTACTGTTTCAGCGTTCTTCCTCGATTACAAGCGCTCATTGGAAACAAATGGTGGCGACCCGCCCACTGATAATGGGAACGGTAGCCAGAGCAAAATTGAAAAATTTACCGCGCCGCCACGTTCCGGAGGGGGTGGCCCTCCTCCGAAGACAGCGGTGTCACCGGTTCTTACGAAAGAAAATTACGCCAAATTCTCCAAACAAGCCATGACGCCAGGTGCTTATAACCCGGCTCAGTGGGGCGGCAAAACAGTGGCACAGATGGACGCCATATTTGATGCTGCCATAGCAGGGAATGAATTAAGGTAATACTTCTTTACGTGAGGGCCTCAATAGGAGGTTTATATGGGTTTTTCACGAGCAGCAGGCTATCCAGACTTTTCCAGCGCGGGGACTAACAAGTTTATTCCCCAGGTATGGTCTTCGAAAATGGCCCGGAAGTATTATAACAAAACAGTTCTCACGTACATCGCCAATAACGATTACGAGGGTGGAGTTTAATGATTTTGCCCTCTTTAAACGCCTTTAATTGCGAGAACACCCTGAGAGTCAAAACGACGATACCGTCCGGTAACGAGATGGCGAACCGTAAAACTGTTTTGAATTGGGCAATTCGCAGCCAAGGTGCCAAGAAATTGGCACAAGGTTCAACGACTACTCCAAGTAACCTAACCCATATTGGTAGGGTTAACGGGGCACGAATGGGGCGGTTTTTTCGAGTTCTTGCGTGGCTTTTTGTCTGGGCCTCTTCCCTTCTTCCCACAGTGGTGGAGGCGAACATGCTCAGGAACAGTCATAATGGACAGGTTTTCGATTCGGTTGTCGGTTCTATCCCCATTAATATGGTGGACGATTTCACCATCGAAAAGATACCTGCCAAGATAGTTTGCCATAACGAGTCTATGTTTCCTGACATAACCCTTGCTGTCTCTATCGGGATGGCTGGGCATATAAACAGAAACATAGCCCCCGTGGGTGGTGATAAACCCAGGATGATATTTGTCTATAATCGTAAAACCGTTTTCTTGGGCAATCCCGACAATATGGTTGGCGTTTCTGTTGAGAATGATTCCAATTTCCTTGGAACTAAGCCCCGCTTGGGCAAGTATCTTGATGGTGCCCAGCGAAACAACTTCTCTTTGGTTACGTTCAATCCCGAACTTCTTCATATAATTAAGAATGAGTCGCTTACTTACCCCATAATGATTGGCAAGTTTCAACAGCGATGGGTAAATAGCGTAGCTTGCTCTAAGTTCGTCAGCGGTAATGAAGAATTTCTTTTCAGCCATAATCGGATTGTATCACCGCATCTTTCTATTTGTCAAGAAGAAAAAACAAGAAATAGTCTGACCCTGTGTGAAAATACAGGAAAACAGGATAAAGAGCCTGTTGATAACACTTTGGAAATCAAAGCCGGTGGCGATACAGTCATTGTCCGTGGCATTCCCGATATTACCATCGGCAATTACTCGAAAGGCATGACTCTCGCCATTCAGCACCCTGAAGCACCCGCTGTAACCATGCTGATCGACAAAGGCAAGTATTACAATATCTACCTGGATGATGTAGATGCCGTTCAGTCCGACTTGCCTCTTCTGAATAAGTTCACAGAAGCTGCGGCAAGAGACAATGCCATAGCCATCGACACCGACGTGCTGGGCAATATCTACGCGGATGCTCATGCCGATAATATCGGTTCCACAGCGGGCGCAATCACGGGTGGATTCGACCTCGGTGCGTCCGGTGCCCCGATCCAGATCACCAAGACCAACGTGCTTGACTACATTGTCGATTGCGGAACGGTACTGGGTGAAAACGAGGTGCAGGACGAAGATTGCTGGATGGTCATCACCGAATGGATGGCTGGCATGATCCAGAAGAGCGATTTGAAAGATTCGGCCATGACCGGAGATGCAAAGTCGGTTCTTCGCACCAACCTCCTGGGCAAAGTAGGAAGGTTTGATCTCCTGAAGTCCAACCTCCTACCCACGGTGGCTTCTGGCACTGAATCTTCCGGCTTCCAGGCGTTCTACGTCCTGTTTGGCAACAAGGATGCTCTCAGTTTTGCCAACCAGTTTACCAAGACGCAGAAATTGGATTCTGAGTTGACGTTTGCTCAGATTGTCCGGGGCCTCAACGTGTACGGGTACAAGGTCATCAACCCGCAGGGGCTGGGATACATGTACGTTCGTCAGTAACTAACGGAGGGGATTCGTCCCCTCTTTCCTTAAAGGAGGAAATAAACTATGGCTCTTTTGATTGATTTCACAGGGGCGGCAACCGTTCATTCGGGAGCTACTTTTGCAAACAGTAACGTGACCGATATAGGAACACCGTATCATTCACCGGGCGGGGTATGGAGTATCGCTAAGGTAAGGCTGGATACGGCCAATGTCCCAGGGACTAAAACATCGACCGATGTTTACCAGATGATTGCAGTTCCGGCATATACCTGGTGCCTTGGGTGTTGGTTCAAGGTCATCGAGGCGGAACTTACGGCAACTACGGCAACTATTGCTATCGGGGATGGAGACTCTACCGCTGGCTACCTGACGGCGGTGCAGCCTTCTACCACGGTCGGTACGATTCACGCGCCCCTGTACGGCGGTTCGGAAGCGTTCAACGTCAAGGCTGGCCGCATGTATCCGGCGGCAGATACGATTGACGTGCTTGTCGGCACGGCGGCATTCACCTCCAGTAACGGGGTCTATGACATTTATGCGTTGTTGATGAGCTACAACGTGCCGTTTTAATCTGTAGGCGGGGGTCAGGCTTTTTGCTAATTCCCCCGCCGACTTACATTGGAGGAACAACTTATGTCTCGCTATGAAAACTTTAATGTCGGCCAGCTTCACGTCGAAAAGATAGACACGGTTGGGGGTACGGCGGCAGGCGCAGGGAAGTCTCCCGACATCTGGGCGGATTGCCCGGCCTTGAACATGCTGGTTGATCCTACACTTGGCCATTTCATCGGAGATGATTTTGCCCAAGCAAACACCAACAGTTTTACTACGGCCTACGAATACACCCTGGCCGGTGCAAATGGCACGTTCACCCATCTTGCGGCTGATCCTAATGGAGTCGCAGTGCTGACCGCCCCTGGGACTGATAACGACGAGTGCAATGTCAACGCCGCTCTGGGAGTGGGGTGCATTAAGCTCGACGCCACCACGAATTGGTGGTTTGAGACGCGGGTAAAGATCAGCCAAATAACCACGGCACAAGGTGTGTTTGTCGGCCTGATCACGGATGACATCACGATGGGTGTTGACTTTATGACGGATAACACGATGGCCATGAAGGTTCAGGATGCTCTTGGATTCCAGATTGTCCACGCAACTGATACTGCCGCTATATGGCAATCGATGATGATTCTTACCGGCGGATCAAGAGTGGCACTTAACTCCACGTTTCTTACGGCGTCAACCGGGTGGCTCAAGCTTGGGATGAAGTGCGTTTCCGGGGTTGTGACCTTCTATAAGAACGGCGCGGCAAGTGGTACGACAACCACGGCAGCCACGAACTTCCCGCTGGATCAATACGTAGTTCCGGCGTTTGCCACCAAGTGCGGCACGGCGGCGGAGAACACGCTGTCGGTCGACTGGTGGTTTGCGGCCCAGCTGAGATCGTAACTTATTGGGCGGTACGCTTCGGCCTCTGCCGCCCTTTAACCAGAAAGGATTTGTATGGCACGAGAATACAGGATGCTTTTGAAAGAAGGGACATCCTCTCCCATTCATTGGTCTGAAATGTTATCCAAACGCCCCGACATGAAAGAAGTCATGATGACACACGACCAGATCATGAAAGCAAGTGGGAAATCGGCACCCATAAAGTCCCAGCCTATAGAAGTGGTCACCGCACTTTCTTTCAATGAGCAACGGAGACTCAAACACGAAGAATTAGTGGCGGCAAACAAGACTGCGGCACCTCGGTCTATTCCTGTGCCCTCAGCCCCCTCCGAGCGGCACCTGGACGGGAAGCCCGCAGAAAATCCTGTGGAGGTATCCTCTGCGGAGAAGACATTGGAGTCAGCCGAAGAAAAGGCGGCACGAACCAAAAAAGCAAGAGCAGAAAACCTGAAAAAGGCGCATGCAAAATCTGCCGAGATTCGGAGATTGAAGGCAGAAGCCAAAGCTGCGTAACCGATGACAACGAACGAGCGAAGATAAGGAAACATGGCGGGGTAGGAGGACAACCACGTGAATCTGCAAGAAATTATCGATTATGAACGGAGTTCTGTACTTGACGACGTAACTTTGCCGCAAGATTGGTTTGACGCGCAGCTCGTTTTATATGCCAATGAGGCCCAGAACATTATTTGCAGAGATGCCAGGATCCTCATAGACGCGACAACCGCTGCGGTTTGCAACATTGCAACCGTAGCCGGGACGTTTGACTACGAATTGGCGTCATCCATCATTTATGTCACATCCGTAAAGTTGCTTTCCGAAGAGCTGCTTACGCTTGATGTTGCACCAACTCCTGCGGAATGGGCGGCAGGCGCGACTGTGACAGGCGGCACCAGCAACAAGACCTGTTACATAAAAGAAAAGCTTACATCCACAACCTATACCATCCAGAACAGAACCGGCGAGTTCACGCTTGGCGAAAGCCTCAGTGACGGCACGAATGCCGCCGATCAGGGCGCGACATATCCCCTGGTGACCGACAGCTCGGAAAGCCCGTACCAACTCTCAAAGCGGACGCTCGTTGAAATGAACCGAATTTCTAATTGGAGATCAGGAACCACGGGAAAGCCAACCAGCTACCTGCTCGATTATCGTTCGGGATATATTGCCCTATATCCTGCCCCCGATGCCGTTTACACCGTTAAATTGACCGTTATCCGTTATCCGATTACGGCTTTTTCTACCACGTCGATGTCGGGGCAGACCCCCGAGATAGCATCTCAGTATCACCATGCCTTGCTTGACGGCATTGCTTGGCAGGCGTTCTTGAAGAGAGGGGAGAATACCTACAATCCACAGAGAAGTGACTACTATTACAAATTATTCCGAAAAGCGATAAGCGACATGAAAATCACGCAGAACATGCAACATGCGAACGAATCAACAATGAATCAGCATGCGGGATTCATGTAATAAAAGGAGGATTTTACAGTGTCGGGTGTATGGCCACTACTTGATGCAGCGGACTTAGAACTGAGGGTTAGAACATATCTTAACGAGGTGGCGGCAGATTTTTACACGCAAGCCGAGATCTGGCGCTGGCTATCCATAGCCGCAAAGGACATAGCCCAAAAAACTCTTTGCGTCCGCCGGATTCTTGACGTCAAAACGACAAGCGCGGCTCGTAATGTGGCAACAAGGTGCTATAAGGTTCTGCACGTTGAGTATGTGCCATCGTCTGGTCGGGCGCAAATGCTCACCAAGATTGACCCCTTGAGAGCAGGGCATTACCCGACAAACGGGACGGCGCCTCAGTATTGGTATGAGTTTGGCTCTTATATCGGCATTGACCCTGTCCCTGATGCAGTCTATTACCTACGCCTTTATGTGGCAGATTTGCCGAAAATGCAGACTGTTTATAACGGGATCGCCTTTGTAGAGGGCGGAGCTGCAAACCAATGGACTGATAGCGGGACAGGCTGGGCATGTTCTACTACGGCGACGCATTCGGGCACTGGGCCAGACACCTTGACAGCAAACACCGCTCTCGCCGCTGCCAATACCGACGTAACAATGGTTTTTACTGTTGATAGCATTGGGGCGACTGGAACTTTGAGCGTTTCTTGTGGAGCGGGGTCACAAGTAATAATCCCCGTCGCGGGGGTCCACATGCACTCTCGTCTTGCTACGACTCCATGGCAACCGGCATTAATTGCGACAAATGATGTTGTTATCAGCGGATTCTATGCTTATATCGAAAAGGACTATACCGTAGTTGGAGACCAGACCGAACTCCCCGCCGCCTATCAGCATCTCCTGGCCCTGTATGCCACCTATAGCGGCTTGACGAAAGATCGGAAATATGGCCCGGCGCAGATGCTGGAGTCGATCTATAATAACGAGCTGGCATATCTAAGGGCCAATATCGTGGAAGTGATCCCGGACGGGAGAGCCAGTCTAAAATATAGTTAGGTGTAAAATGCAAACACATTTTGTATCAAAAGAAAAACTTTATCCGTGGTTTGGATATGCCGAACCGGCCAATGACGCCATCTTTATCAGGGCAGACTTGCCTAAACGTGTCCAAGCTTCCGTGATTGCCCACGAGACGTATCATATCCACGATAAGTCCACGAATATATTTTGGCGAGAAGTGAAAGCCAACGCCTATAGTGCTTGGAAACAGCCGATAGGATTCCTGTACTCCTGTGTCTTGAGCCTAAACATGGACAGAATTAACGCGAATATCCAAAGGTTTAGAAAAAGGAAGTAAATGTCTCTTTACGATGTAGCATCTATGGAGTCCATTGTACGCGCCCGGTTGCAAACACCGGCACAGGCCAACATGGATTCAGTAACAATCCTCGCTGCCCTGAATGACGGTTATCGGGATGTGGCAAGTAGGGCCTTCTGTATTGAGCATGAGGATACGGCATACGCGGTGGAAGGCAATAGGCTGGTGCCCTTTATCGGGCACCGGGTAACCTTTGTAGAATATGTCGTTGTGGGGGGCTAGTGTAGCATAAATTATGGCAGTAGATGACTTTAACAGAGCTGATTCCAACGACCTCGGCGTTAACTGGACCGAATCAGACTATAGTACGCCCAACTCACTGCGTATTTTGAACAATCGATTACGCATGGGGGAGGCGAACGGGATTGCCCACTATAACGGAACTTTTGCAGATGATCAATATGTCGAGGCTACAGTTACAGGCATGCAATTCGGGGACGGCCAGACTGGGATTGCGGTACGCGTCAGTGGTTCGCAGGGTGGTTTTTCGGCGTATGCGGCGATTCTTTGGCCCGTTTCAGGCCGAGTCCGTCTATACAAATACGTGAGTGCGTGGATTGTTGCGGACGCACAGGTGGAATTGGCGAATGTTCCATATACTCTGCTAACTGATGGGGTACTGCAATTTTCTACCGTGAAAATTGCAGCTATCGGAGCGACTATCAAGGTTTATATTGATAGTGTGGAGGTTATTAGCGTAAGCGACAACAGCATTGCGTCCGGTAATCCTGGATTGATCGCCCGGAGTTCTTATTGGGTTGAGTTAGATGATTGGACAGGACAAAGCTTGTCTTATGATATTACAGCTGATGCTGTGACAAACGGATCAATAACTCCTGCCGGCGTAACATCGGTGGTGGGGGGGGGAAGCCAAATGTATGCCATTACCCCCGATAGTGGCTATGGCATATTTGACGTTTTAATTGACTCAGTATCTGTTGGGGCGGTGTCTTCGTATAATTTCACCAATGTCGCTGAAGCACATACAATATCCGCTACTTTTGGGCCCCTGATGGGTCAGAGAGCCCTCCTTAAGATTCGCCCAGAAAACTGCGGCCATATCACCATAAATGATAACAGTCCACAATACTGGTTTCAGCACGGCGACAATATCGTTATTGAACCCGTTCCGGATGCGGTTTATGCCCTAAAACTTTATGTGTCGGATTTCCCGGACGCGGCGCTTACCACGGGCGAACCCGATTCGCTCCCCGATGAGTTCCACTCGTGCATCGTTGACTTTGCCTGCTACGCACTCTCGATGAAACTCAAGAAGTGGAAGCAGGCGGCGAAGTATTATAACATATACGTCAAAAACTTGACGCAAAGGCGGAAGGATTACATAGACCGGAAAGCAGAAAAACGGGCAATTCACCAGATACCAAATAACATAAAATATGGAGGAACAAGGCAATGAGCACTCTTACGTTGGCAGTGATACGATCTCTCGTAAGGAGCGATTTAAACGAATCCGGAACCACGATCCTCAGCGATACGGAACTGAACGCAATTATAAATGACGGGATGAAGGATGTTGCCGTCAAGGGGCTCTGTTATGAAAACAAGATAGCTTTCGACAACATTGCGACAACGCAGAAGATCGTTCCACTCTTGCAGGCCACCAACCATATCCTCCGCGTGAACTTTGTGGAATATAAGACCGGCACAACCGAGGGGGGGCTTGGGATGCTGGGTGTACTTCCTCAGACCATAGGTCATTCAACTATCAATGGTAACACGCCGCAATATTGGTTCCAGTGGGGAGATTTCCTGATTGTCGAACCGATTACCGATGCGGCCACCTACGATTTGGCGGTTTACGCCACCTGCTATCCGGCTGCGGTGCTGAGTGCGGATGGCGAGATTCCTTCCAGTTTGCCAGTGGAGTTCCACGAGGATGTTTATCTTTTCGCTTTAGCCTTTGCTGCTCTAAAACTTAAACGGTGGGCCGATGCAGGGAACGCTTATAACCGATATATTTCAAGTGTCCAGAGAAAGCGGTATGAATATATCATGAAGTATCCGGATGGCAGATCAACCCATGAACTGCCCGACAATGTAACGATGGAGAGTCCTAGAAATGGCTGAAAAAGGAGCAGTGGATAGAGGACATAACCTCAATATCCCGCCGACAACTGTACCGCCGATCCAGCCTGCCGGAAATGAAAGGCAGGCCGACCTTAACGTCCCCGTTGTTGCGATCCCCACGATCCAGCCCGTGGAGAACGTCCCTGAAAGTGACTTTACAGTCCCCTTGGTAGAGTTAAAAGAATCCCCCCTTGCTGAGGATGAGCGGGACACAGCGGTAAGCGTCCCCGTTGTCTTGATAGGCCAAGCAAGCCCCGCCAATAATGAACCGCTTGAAAAGTACATCATCCCCCTTGACGGTAAATGGATACCATCCGCTGACGCTTCCCAGATCGGCAAGAACTTTACTACCCTGACCAATATGCGTTATGCTGATGGGCACCCTGAATCTATTCTTGGAATGACCAAAATAAACAGTACGGCCTTGACCACATACCTGAAGGCACGGACGGCATTCCACTTCCGCAAGTCACAGCCCGCTGAGTCTCATGTTTTGGTGCAAGCCCACAATACCGGATTGACGGCTTCAAGGATTATTCAGAGCATTACGGCGATCCCGTCGGCTGGTGATTTTGTTGGTGGGGCCGCAGCAACGACTCTATTTGATGAAACCGGCGATGTAGGAATTGGCCAGTTCTCTGATGCTCCAAACGGCCAGGTGGTTTACTGCAATAAAGTGGACTCTCTTATCTGGGGCGGGGATGAAATGCGAGTAGGTGCCCTTATCGCATCCTCGGCGGCATTGTCTGCGGCAGCCGATACTGCCACTAATCCCAAAAATTACACGGAGGTTATAAACAATACCAAGACGGACTCGGCGAATAGTGCCATTCTGGGCGGGGGGATTGATTCGTTCACAAAGGCGATATGGCATTTCGACGAGGCGCAAGGTGCTGTTTCGTTTGCCGATTCTTCGGGGAACGCGCATACCCTCACGGCTGCGGGAACGGCCATAACACAGGAAGGGTGGGGCAAGTTCGGCCCGTCTGGATTGTCCACCCCCGCCAGTGGTGATTACGCATCAGCCGCCGACTCTGCTGATTGGGCGATGGGAACAGGTGTTTTCACAATAGACTTCTGGCTTCGTATCGTGGCCCCCGCGACGGCGGGATTATGGCAGCAATATGTTGACGGGAATAATAAGGTAATTTTTAAGGTTGACGTGGCCTCCGGCCCAACATGGAAATTATACTTTGCTATCGTAACGGCTGCATCCCAAACAGTTCTTATCGAGACCAGCACGGAGACCGTCAACTTGGGGTTCCATCACGTTGCTTTAATAAGAGGGTGGGGCGGGTCTGCAAACGCTTGGGCTATCACTATCGACGGAACAGCCTACGGCACCACGACTGATGTAGATACTTGGCCGGACATCGCGGCTGGATTCGATGTTGGTAGATCAGCGAGCCAGACAGTCGGGGAGACGACCATGTCCTCTCTCGTCGGCGGCTATATAGATGAGTTCCGCGTTTCAAAGGGAATTGCGAGGTGGACGGCGAATTTCTCCCCGCCTGCTGCACCATCCGCGGCGGCCTACTATACTTTTTTGATAGGCTCTACCCGCCCAGCGCAGGGGGCAAAGTTTTATATTCCCGTCCCCAATGGCACAGCCGATACGCTGACCGTCAAGGAGTTCAATGGCAACACTTGGGTGACTCTCACCCACACCGACAACACCGACTCAGGCGGCGCATCTTTTGCCCTTACCGGCACTTCCGTAACTTGGCCGTCCACCTTAACCACATCGAAGCCAAAGTATCTTGAAGGTTACTATTTATACTGGTATCAGTTTACCGTGACGGCAGGATCGGCAGAGATTTCCCACATGACCCTCGATTGCCCTTTCCAGCCCATTATCGACTTATGGGACGGCGTTTTCAGGCAAATCGTGTCTTTTTATGTTACCAAGACTGCGCCGCTCGATAATAGCATAAACGTCAGAGACGATGTTTACGCCTCTGATGATCCTGCGACTTACGCGGATGTGAGTTCACTGACCGCCCTTACTCAGTACCTTGAGCTAGGGTTTACTGAAAAGACCACCGGAGTCATGCTCAACATTCCCTCGGAGTTTGCCCAAGTGGCGGCCACAGTAATGACCGTGGATTATTGGAACGGCACGGAATATGTCACGGTTGGTGCCATCTCCGACGGTACTTCTGCGGCGGGGGTGTCGTTTGCCCGTTCTGGTGTTGTCACCTGGAGCAATAACAGCATAAATGCAGAAACAAAAAAGATAGTTGCCGGCGGCCACCGGCAAGTATATACCCCAAGCGGGAATATTGACGTCTATGCCACCATTGAATCCCCGTCTCTCTATTTTTACCGGATAAAGTTTTCCGTTGCCTTGGATCTCACGACGCGCCTTTATTATGTCGGCGGGATTCCGGTTAAAAAGGAAATCGCTGGTTACTCGTTCGGGATCCATGCCGCCGACAGGCTCTTGCTCGGATGCGATAACTACGAGAAGAAAAATGAGTTTCTTATCTCGGCTCAGAACCGACCGGACGTTTTCAATGGCCTAGACACAGATAGGATTGAAATAGGTACCGAATCGCCGTTGACTTGCGCCGCTTCTCTCTCCGCTCAATATGCCTCGAATATTTACAATCTCATTCTGGTGTTCAAGCCAGAAGAAACGTGGGTTATGAAATGGGAACAGACCGATAACGGGACGGTATGGGAGCGCTACCGAATATCCGCGAATATCGGGTGCCCGGCTCCGCAGACGCTCAAGACCGTATCGGCCAGCTTTGGCGATGATCTTTCGCAATCCAAGTTAATCGCAATCTGGCGAGGCAATGACGGCATTTACGTTTCTAATGGCCAAGCCCCGCAACTGGCGTCCAAAGACATTCTCAACGTGTTCGATCAGTACAAGACGCCACATGTCAATCTGGCCATGGTGCCCTATGAATCGGCGGGCATTGTTCAGTATAACGGGATTCTTGAGTATCATTGGTGTTGGGCCACCGACCTCTACCAAATAAGCTTTACTGCCGGGGATAATGAACCAGCGGTTGGCTCAACTATTACGGGGAATACCAGCGCCGCCACGGGAGTAATTGACCACATCGGGACAATAACTGGTTCGTGGGCAGGTAACGATGCCGCTGGGATTTTCTATGTCAGGCCAATTACCGGAACCTGGCAGGCGGAAACCATTAAGCAGGGGGCGACCACAATCGCAATATGCTCAGGGGCGGCGGCGTTAACTACCGACCTTTCCCATATAACGCTTGATAAGGAATTTGTCCTCGACCTCCACCGTTTCAAGTGGTACGAGGTTGACCGATCGTCGGGTAAATATCTCCAGTGCATCGTGAGCGTTGGGGATACTTCCGGGAACCCCTACCCGTTCGGTTTCATCGACACCGGGTACATGGAACGGCTGGAATATGGGGCATCTTTCGATGGTGGCACGATAACCGCGACCATGCAGGTAGGGGATCAGATACTTTCGGCAAACGATCCGTTGACCGAAACGGAAGTCATTATGGCAAACTTAATTTCCATTCCGCACACCACGACGACCACGGCAACCTTGACCAACTATATTGATGGCGCTACTTCTGGATCGGCAAATTCAATGTCGCTTGCCAATAGCACTCACAGGACGGCGAACACCATTACAACTATCGCCTCGGTACCGGGGGTGCTCCACGGGTTTAAGCTGGTGTGGGCGTCAAGCACGGATGCGGTTAAATTTATTCCGATGATTTTGGCGGTTTTTTATCGGAAAACGAGGGATCATTTAAGAGGCGTTAGCTAAAAGGAGAGATTATGGCAGACATTTACTCGGCTTCACCCCAGATTGCTGGCGGCAGAAAATTTCAAACCTACTTAAACCAATGGGGGGCCACTTCGGGCCGCGTTCCTTCGGCGACCATGCTGGATCAGATAATTCAGGGCGAGCTTGATGCCTCAAGCAGACGGATGGCAGAGTCACGAAGACTTGCAGAAAAGCAACGGCAATTTGACATAAGCCAGAAGAATGCAGCAGATACGGCAGGCGCCAACAGGAGTGCTGGCTTAGTGGGGACAACCACCAACGCATTGACTACCGGAGCAACCTTGAGGGCCTTGACTAAGCTGCCGGGCGAGCCATTTAACCCCTGGGGCGCCGCACATGAAACTTGGAGCGCCACGCAGGGCCCTGCGGCAGCCGAGGGGATACTTAACGGAACGATACCGTCCACATTACCCTCGACAGTGGCGCCAACCGTCGCGGGGCCGACGGTTCTTGCTTCTACCCAAGCACCTGCCACGACAGGGCTTGCAATGGCGCCCGCTACTGGTAATTTCGGCGTTGATACGGCGCTTGGCAATATGGCGACACCTGAACTGGCGACGGGGGCGGGTGCCGAAACGGCAGGATTCGGCGCCACTACTATGCCCTACCTGGGGCCAGCCGCGGCAGGATATGCGGCTCCGGGGATAGTGAATATGCTTGGGAAAAAGGTAGGCGGGTTCAGTAACCCCACCGAATCACTCGGCAAGAATCTCTCCCTTGGTCTTGTCCAGAACGAGAAGTCCGCAGATATGGTTGGAAGCACGGCGGTGGGCGCGGGCGCGGGCGCGTTAATTGGGGCGCAAATCGGGGCGGTTGGTGGCCCTGCGGGCGCCTTGGTGGGCGCGGGCGCAGGGCTCCTTTCAAGCGTTCTATCAGACACTTGGATTTGCACAGCGATAGAAACGCTTTGTGGCCTTTCTGCGAGCACGCTACAGGGGCTTTCCGATCTTCGTCGGTACTCGGTTAAACACTACAAGGAAGAATCAAAGAAGTATTTTAAGAACGGGCATTTGCTTGTGACGGCGATAAACCAAGGGGAATTGCCAGATATGGTTTACGGGACGCTTAAGGAAACTCTCGTTAACGAATGCGTGAATCTGGTAAGCGGCGGAGATTTAGAGCTTGCCTATCAGCACTATAAGGAAGTAGTAGAAGCCCTTTGCAAACAATACGATGTTGACCTTTCCATGAAGGAGGAAAAATAACCATGGCGAATTTTAGCAATACTTCACCTTGGATAGGAGCCGGACAAGGGATCGAGCAAGGTATCCAGAACGCCGGGGTTATTTCGGGACTTTTGCAGCGAAAAGAAGCGGCAGATCAAGAGGCGGCTCTAGCCCCGTTACGAAGGAAGGCGCTTGAACAAGGTGTCGCGGCAAGCGGGATGGGATTAGAAGACGCGAGAAGGAAAGAGGCGGAGCTCAACCGCCCTGTTGATTATAAATCTCATCCTCTCTTCCAGAACATGACTGATGAAGCCAAAGCAACGGAAGAAAGCAGGTTCCTAAGCTTTGGCCCCCCAACAGTTCGCACGATGCGAAGCTATCTTAAGGATACTGGGTCCAACTTGCAAGGTTTTCAGAACCTGGCAGCCTCACAAAAGGCGATGATTGGGCAACAGTTACTGCCACTAACAGCAGAAATAACAGCATTGCAGGCGGCGGGACAACCGGTACCGGACGAGAAGATGCAACTATTCCAGAACCTTTCAGCCAAAAGTCAATCAGTAGATTATCAAACACGGGCGGTAAAAATGAATGCCGCAGTTAAGGATGATCCGAACCTCTTAAAGAATGCAGGAATAGCGGCAGCAGTTCGCAGCCAGAACCCCGAACTTTACGAAAAAGCTATTGCTGAACTGCCCGGCATACAAAGAGAAGAAATCAAGGCAAGGGCAGCAGAAAAAAACCGGCTGGCAGGGATAGCAGCGACGGCTTTAGAGGGCGAGAAAAACCGACAGAATAGGCTTGATTCGGCGAAGGTAACGGCGGCGGGGAAAGCAGATACGGCATCCGAGAAAAAAACAGCGGCGGCGCAGAAGATAACGGAAACCCAGATAACTGGATACATGGCCAGAAACGATGCAAAAATAAGAGAATATACGAGCCTCCTCAATAAGGCAAAGAAGAATGACCCCAATAAGCGAAACTATCAGCTTACGATAGATGGCTTTGTCGAGGCCAATGCAAAGGCTGGCGACACCCTCGCTCATGTTCGTGGTGGCGGCGGCGCATCGTGGAACGGCGGCACTGTGTCGCGGTCAGTGGGAGCGAAGCCATCGGGGGGCAATGTGTCTGTTCATCGAGCGAATGCCGCGGCACAAATATCGAAGCTTAAGAATCCGGCAGCGATACAGGCGGTAAAGGATATGTTCAAGAAGGAAACCGGGCAGGATTTATAAAAATGGAAGCAAACCCTTACGCAGCGATTACCGATACCAATTATGCAGCGGCAAACCCTTACGCCTTGATTAAGGATGAGGATTTTGCCATGCCTAAAAGCATTGGTGACGAAGCCTTGAACCTTGGGAAAACGGCGGTATCTCTTTCGACGCCGCTGGTTACTTTCCCAACCGAATTGATTAGCGGAGTGGTTGCGGGCTTCAAGGAAAAATATAAAGAAGGCATGTTGCCGAAAGGAACTGAATCAGGAGCAGGAGCGGCATTTGCGAGAGGACGGGAAGAGTCCGCCCAAAAATCTGCCGATATGCTGAAGATGTATGAACCTGATCCGGGGAGTCTGGCAGCAAAATATATTCAAAACCCTGTATCCGCCCTTTTCGGCGAGGTGGCTAAAGAAGGCCAGCGATTTGGTAAGCATCTTGTTTCGACGTGGGGAATACAGCCTGAAGACCTCATGTGGGAGCTGGGCGGGGCTGTAGGCGAGCTAAAAGCCTTTGGAGTCTTAGGGGAAGCTGGCAAGGGGGTTAAGTCGGCAAAAGAAGCTGTTGTGCAGGCAGCGAGACGAGCGAAGGCCGGGCTAGAAGCCAGGCGGATAGAATCTTCCCTGGAATATACGCCTTCAGTTGAACCGCCTTTGCCTCCCGCTACAGGCGGCGTTTCGGCCCTTCCTATTAAAGTTCCGGCAACAAGACCAACGCCACGAGAAGAAATCGACCGGCTAAAAACAGAAGATTTACGAAGGGGTGCCGTAAAGGATAATCCCTATACGGACATAACTGACGAAAAGTTTACTGCCACCGATAAGGCAGTTGAGAACCCCTATGCTTCGATTACGGATGAATCCGTAAAGGCAGCACCGTCGGTTAATCTTCCCGAACCAGTCATTGAACCGGCCCCTGAACCCGCTATCGAGCCACAGCCGGTAACGATGAGGAGCATTGACGATCTCCGCCGTGACTTTGTCGATTCGATGGATGTGCAGCCAGAACCAGCAAAGATTGAAACCGTAAGCGATACACAGCCATCTCGCCAGCCAGGCGCGGAAGGAGTTACTGCGGCGCCAATAGAGGCGGCGCCATCTGGCCCGCCTGCATCGAAGTTTTACAGAGACTACACCCCAGAAGACTTTATCAATACATCTTCGCGTGAGGAGTTAAGAAATACCGTTGACAACTTCCTCAGTATGGATGATAATCTTTTCCAGAAGATGTGGGACGGGGAAGTTCCCGGACACAGGAAGTTGTTCGCTTTCAATCAGAAGTATAGGGAGGCGCTTGAGCTTGCAGCGATCGACAAAGACCATTCCGCCGTCAAATCAATTATCGAACGGGTTAAACGGCAAGTTACCCCTGAAGAAGTCGAAGCCCTACAGAAAACCAAAAGAGAAATTGCTGCCTCCGAAGCTGAAGCTGCTTTACGTCCCCAAGAAATACCCGCTGATATTGGAGTAAGGCCAGAAGAAGATTGGGGCGTGTTTCATGCTCTTGACTCTCGTGTGGTTAAAAACCCTTATCCTGAAGACCTCGCCTATATGGGCGAAAATTTCAGAAAAAACAACCCCTCCGCCCCCGACGAGATAGCCATAAGGCACGCCTACGACGCACAGGGCAACAAGTACAGTTGGGAAGGGCACAACACCCTCGACCAATTGCGGCCCCTTATCGAATCACGGTTTGCTGCAAATTTAACAGACAAAACTCCAGAATCATTGCGATACCCCGAAAGAGAGGTGGCGAAAGCACCATCTCCTGCCGAAAGTTTCCCCAATAAAATAGAGCCCGAGCAGGCCGCGACCCCGATCCGGAAAGCAAAACCCCTCCGCATGGATGGAACAACGCGACCGGAGAAAGCAGTGCCCATCCCCCCTGCTGGCTTCGATTCCCTGCCCCAGTTAACCCGTGACAAGTTCAACGCGGCCTTTGAATCCAAAGATGCGGCAACCATGCAGGGCTATCTTTACGCAGCCAACAAGAACCTCCGTACTGAATTTGAGAGTAGAACAGGGGTAAAGTTACCAAAGGCCGTCAAGGATATGCGAAAGACGGTGAGTGATTATTTCAATGACGCAGACAGGGCGGCGGTTCAAAACGATATTTCCGCCAGATTAAAAGACCAAAATACCCGTGATGCCGAATTTGCAAGTCAAGGCCTTCGCCAACAGTTGTTCGCAGCGCCCGATGCCGAGAAAGCGGCAATAGTGTCAAGGATGACAAAAGAGCAGGCGGCGGATGCGCTCAAGCAGTTAGACGCGGCCCCCGGCGATGACATTGGGGCAAGAAAGGCAATCGGCGATACGTTCCCAGAATTGGCAGCGGCAGCAAGGCCAACACCAAAGCAGGCAGCTACCCCGGTCATTGAGCAAATAGCCCCCGCTGAGGTCAAGGTAATCCCCACAACAAAATCAGCCGAGGCCAACGTCGTCAGTCCGAAAGAACAAAGGGCATACGTTCAAACAAAAGTTGACGGTTTGATTAAGGATGCGCGGCAACGGTGGAGAGACCAGAATGGCGGCGGAGGGGAGTTCACAGATAAAGAGATTGATGCCACTATGTCGAAAGGTTTTTATCGGGCAGAGATTCCGCCTGACGGAGCGCAGAAAGTTACGATTGACGTTCCGAACGATGGACAATATAGGGTCAACAATGATCTAAAGTCTTTGCTGACGTTTCAGAAAAACCTTTCCAAAATGACGGAACCGACGCGAGATGCTTCTAAACCGCCCGGACTGCCATCCACCAAGCCAACCGGTAAGACTCCTGCACAGTTCGAGGCTGAATACGAGGCTGAAAAAGCGGCATATAACGAAAAACGCGAGGGAGTAAAACAAGAGTACCTTGATTATCCGAACCGGATTGAGAGAGCCAAGCAAGAGGAGGCGAAATGGCAACAAATATATGCCGATGTGCGAGACAAGAAAATTACGCTTAAATCTTTGGCTCCTGAATTTCGCGGGAAAACACCCTCCGGTTATGACGTCAACACACGGGTTTTAGAGAAGCAAATATCTGTCAAAAACATAGAACAACAGGTCAAGGATTTAGAAATTGAAATCGCTAAAAATTGGAAGGGTCTTGATAAAGAATTAAAAGCGGCACCACGTACCATCGTTGACATTGCCAAAGACATCAGCACCGCCCTGGGCGAAAAAGGAACAGTAGGCAAACAGGAACTTACCGAAAAGCAGGTTGCTGCCCGTGCCCGATTAACGGAAGACATGCGGCAAATCAAAATGGCCGCGGATAATGCTAAGGTATCGATCGAAGAACACCTGAAGAAGATTTACCCCGACCTGACTGATGCAGAGTTAAGCCATTTGATGCAGTTCGCGCCAAAGGCACCACCCAAGGCAGACGCTCCTACCAACCGGCAAGAGATCGTTGAACCTGGGGCTTCTCAGGGCAAAGGGCCGGAGATTCCGCGTAGTCAAGAGATTGCGGCGGAGTTGCCAAAAGAAGATGTAATCAGTCTTAAAAAACGCATTGTCGATCCTCAAGACCAGTCCATGGGGCTAAGCGAAGTTGAACGAGAAATTCTAAGGGCAGTCCCCACATACGAAGAAGGACGCAGGTTACTTGCATCAGGCAGACGTAACCCCAGGACGATTACGGCTGATGTTGTCGAAAACCATAGGATGATGACGCTTGAAGAAGCCGGGGTAGTTCTCGCCGACCGTGTAACTCTTGATAACCAGCGGATGCTTTTGGAAGCAGATATTGCGAAGGCGATAACTGACGGAGACACCGCAACGATTGGTGAAAAAAAGATTGCTCTCGAAATGACCAAACGAGACTTGCAGGTTAGTTCACAATCCCTTCAAAGCAATCGTGAACTCTGGAGCGCTATTGGCAAGGTGATGCAGCTCGAAGCAAAGCGCGATTATTCTCTTGAGTCCATGATTCGCAAGGCGAAGATCGACACCGGCAAAGAAGTAACGCCTGAACACAGGGCAATACTCGAAAAACACGCCAAAGAGATCGAGCGTCTTCAGTCCGAAATAGCGATGCGAGACGAGAAGATTTCTCAGGCTGAAATGATTAAGACCGTTGAAAAGCTGAAAAACACTGTTTCCAAGGAGCAGCGAGACGTAAAGAGATCGATTAAGAAAGAGGTCTTGGATGCAGAGATAAAAGGGCTTTACGCAGAATTTAACTCTAAATTCGGTGCGACACGCCTTAACGCCAATATCCCATTAGATGCAATCCCGGTGTTAGGCAAGCTGGCAAAGGCTTATGTCGAGCGTGGCGTGATAACGGCGGAGGGCATTGTCGATGCCATTTACACCGAAGTAAAGAACCTTGGCCTTGAAGTAAGCAAGCGCGACATCAGGGATGCCATAAGCGGTTACGGTACTACCAGAACCATGAATCAGGACGTTATTATTGCTCAGTTGCGCGAACTTAAGCGGCAGATGGCTTTGATTTCCGGTCTTGAGGATGCGCAAGGCGGCAAGTCTCCCACAAAGAGATTTCAGTCGGATGTTGAAACCCCGAGAGTGCGAGAGCTTAAAAAGCAAATTAAGCAGGCCATGAAAGAGAATGGGCTTGATACCAGCAAGATTCCGACAACTGAACAGCAGTGGAAAACATCTCTGGAAGCCACAAAGACGCGGCTGAGAAACCAGATAGAAGACCTTACCTCTGCGATTTTGGGTAGAAAAGAACTTGCGAAGAAGAAGGGAATATCTGCTGTTGATGAAGAAACGGCAATTTTAAAGAGTTATTCTGAATCCCTCAAAAAGGTCTATGACCAAGTGTTTGAAGACCCGAATCTTGAGGCGCAGAAAAAGGCACTGGCGGCGCAACGGGCAATCAGTATCGAACTGATCCGCCTTGATAAGCAGATTTCCGACTATATTAAGCGAACGGAAGAAAAAGATGTTGCATCCCGTGCAAGGAAGTTATCGCCTCCAAAGACCGAAGACATCCGGCTCATGCGAGAGGTCAGGGATACCGCAAAGCAGACTTTTGAGGACATGAAAAAAGAACTTCGGCCTAAGAAGTCACCTGATGAAATAGCCCTGCAATCCTATAAGACCAGAACGAAGAACAAGATTGCCGAACTGGAAGCCAAGCGAGAAAGCGGGGATTTCACCAAGAAAGAGCGCAAGCAGTTGGAGCTTGATAAAGAAGGAACCAACCTAAAGTTCAAGCTGTCGCAAGAACAAAAGTCATATTACGAAGCTGCGGAAAACTACCGCCTGGCTAACCGAGGCAGGGTCGAAAGGATTTGGGACGGGATAAAGGAAGTGGGCAACCTTTCGCGGGCGATCAAGACCAGTATGGATTTATCCGCTGTTTTAAGGCAGGGCGGCTTTATTGCCTTGGGTCACCCAGTGCGGGCATTAATGGCTTTTCCTGATATGTTTAAGGCATTGAAGTCCGAAGAGGGCCGCTTTGCTGTAGATCAAGAAATATTGGCAAGGCCGAATTACCAACTTTACGAGCAGTCAAAACTTTATCTTTCTGAGCATGGGCAGGTTTTATCTAGAATGGAAGAGGCGTATATGTCCCGTTTGGTAGATAAACTTGCGAAGGGCAGTGCCTGGAACCCCGGTCGGCTTGTTTTCAAAGGAGCCGCGGCTTCTGAACGGGCCTACACCACCTTCTTGAACAGACTGAGAGCGGATTCTTTCGATGCCATGTATAAGAATCTTGCCATTGACGGGACACCGACAGAACTTGCCGCCATATCGAACTATGTCAACGTGGCTACGGGGCGGGGAAATATCGGGACAAACCGGCAGGGAATTATCAATTCTCTTACCACCATGAACAGCGTGTTCTTTGCGCCTCGGTATGTTTTAAGCCGATTCCAATTACTCGTGGGTCAACCCGCCCTTCGTGGAACCGCTCGAACGCGTATTATGGTAGCGAAGGAATACGGACGGTTCTTAGGGGGGCTTGCGGTGTTTTATGTTTTGGGTACGGCGGCAGGCGGGGACATAGAGACTGACCCTCGCAGCACAGATTTCGGGAAGATAAGATTCGGCAACACGCGGCTTGATCCGATGTCAGGATTATCGCAGACGGCGGTAGTAACAAGCAAAATCGGCGCTTCCATAATAAACCGCATAGCGCCCGATACGTTTGAGGGCAACGTTAATACCGAAGGCGACATATCAGACCGCGACATTTCTTATGTCGGTGGGCGCTTTGTCAGGTCTAAGCTCAACCCAATAGTGGGCATCTCGTATGATTTGATGACCGGCCGGGCTTATCTAAATAAGGAAGTCGGACGCGGGGTGCCTATGGAAGAAAATCTATCATATGCCGCAGGGCAGCTTGTCCCTCTGGCGCTCAGTGACATTTTCGCAGTAATGGAAGAGCAAGGCGTTCCAGCAGGTACGGCCTTTGCCATGCTTTCAATATTCGGGATGGGATTGCAGACTTATAATAACGAGTAACAAAAACATTGTCTTAAAGCAATAACTGTGCGAAAATCGCACACCTTAAGGAGGTAATGGAAAATGGGCGTATATAAGCAATTTGGCCCTAACCCTTTTCAGATAGTTAATAATGTATGCTTTCTTGGGTTAACAGATAAAAAAGGGCATATTAAGCATTGCACAGTTATTGATGCTGAAGACTATCCGAAAGTATCTAATATTCGATGGGGGAGCACAACGACACTTGATGGGCGGCACTATGTAAGGAGCTCTAAGCATCGCGTATCTTTACATCGTTTTATTGTTGGTCTAAAAAAACAGGAAACGCTCGATCATAAGAACCGTAATCCTCTGGATAATAGAAAGGATAATCTTAGATTATGCCCAATCGAAACTCAGAACCATTGGAATACAGGGCCAAACCGAGATAGCTTGCACGGTTTTAAGGGCGTTTGGTATCACAAAGAGAGAGATAGATATGTAGCAAGAATTGTTTGCAATGGGGTCAAGCATTGGATTGGATCGTATAAAACCAAAGAAGAGGCGGCATTAGCATTTAATGATGCCGCTATAAAATATCAAGGCGAATTTGCCTATCTTAACAATATTCCTATTATGGAGGTAAATCATGGGCGCATCAGTATGTAGTTCGAGCACAGGTACAGTCACCGGCACAGATCCTGATTTTGTACTCACCCAGAAAATCAACAATCCCCAGGGCGTGGTTCTTCTGGTCAAATACACCAGAACTGCGGCGTCTGACCTCACGATTACCATTGATAAAATTTTCCGGCCAGTCCATGCGACCGATCTTTACCGGATGACCTCACTAACCGGAACGGCGTTAGGGGCATGGGCTATGGTGATTTCGGCAACAGGTAACTATGAAATCCCAATACCCATTATCGAGCCGGTCAAAACCATTGTCGTTAACCTGACGGTAGGGGCCGCTGCGCAGGGCAACGCGATTGTCTGCAATGTGGTAGAGAGCTAAAGGAGGCTGTAATGATAAAAAACTTCAAAGGCTTCATAAATGAAGTCCAAAGAAAAATAGGAACATTGGGCGCGCAGGATGCCGATAACGTGGCCATCACGGGAGGCACAATCTCCGGCGCAGTCATAACCGACCAATTCACCACTTCGACAGACCCCGCATCGAGTGCTGCGGTGACGACAGCAATCGTTGATGCCTACAACGGGGTAGTGATTACCCTGACCGGTGCGGGGAACGCTCAGACAATTGCAGCTCCTTCAGCGGCGACGGTGAAGAGGTTCCAGGTATTCAACAATGATACCTCAACCAATTCGATTGCAATTAATGGGATTACGCTTCAACCGGGCAAGGGACAGTCTTTTGTATATGATGGTTCTGCCTGGGGGCCTATAGATATAGGCATAACTGCAATCCCCGTTCCCGAAACACAAGGTGGAACGGGTCAGAGTAGCATGGCAGCCAAGAACCCTCCCATTGATGCTGACCTTGCCGTTTACCGTGACAGCGCAGCCTCTGATGCATTGGTCACTTCTACCTGGACACAAGTAAAGGCGTTTCTTAAGACCTATTTTGATAGCATTTACGATGCTGCTGGTACAGCCGCAGGTAAAATCGCCTCATCCATCTCCGACGGAGACACCACCCACGCCCCGGACGGCAATTCTGTCTTTGATGCACTGGCACTGAAGGCCCCATTAGCGAGTCCCACATTTACAACTCAGATTACCACGCCTGTAGTTTATGGCTCCTCTGCCGCCGATGGAGATATTACAATTGAGGGGACATCATCTGCAACGAAGACGACCAGTTATGTGATTTTACAACCGACAAGCGGCAACGTCGGCATCGGGACGACTCTGCCAGCGGCGATTTTACATATAAACAACGATTTTAGTGCCGCTACATATGAGAGATTATTACAGGGTAGGTCATCGGGGAATAATAGTTTTGGAATTGGTGTCGGCGGTAATGATACTTACATATCAGCCGCAGGAGCTGGGGGTATGCATTTTGCGACCAACAGCAACTTAGGTGTAACTGGAACTTCCGTGCCCACTAATGTCACAATGTCAATTTTAAATACCGGCAACGTCGGCATCGGGACGACCGACTTAGATGGCACTCCCGCAGCTGGCCAAGTCACAATCAAGGGCACCACTAATGACGGCGCCACACAAGTTCAGGTTTGGCGCGACTCCGACGAAGCTAATGTCGCTAACCTCAACACCAATGGCGACTTCTACTCGGCAGGAGATGTTTCAGCCTTAACATTCACTGATCGTACTCCCGTGTTTGATGGCGATGCAATCTCAGCAATCAACGCTATCAAGTCAATAGACGGCGAACTGGATCATAATTCACTGCATCCATTTTTGCAGAAGACAATCATCCGACGGAACAATAAATTCGTAACTGAAGTTCCAATCGAAGACGCCCTTGAAACTGTGACAATTGAGGAAGATGAAACGGAAGAGGTTCATGTTTTTAATGAAAAAGGGGTTGATACAGTTACGCAGGAGCCTATCATCCTTTCCTCTGAGATGGTGCAGGATGGATTCAAGATCGAAAAGGGAGATATCGTCCCGAATATGATCGAAGAGAAAATCATCAAGAAAACCACAAAGGAAATCACTCGACAAAGAACAGATGTGAAGTTTGATTCTGAGACGGGTAAATTCTATTTGCGTGAAGTGGACATTATCGAGACTCCTGGACGTAACATCGGTGCTACCGTATCCATATTGATCAAAGCGGTGCAGGAGTTGACAGCAGAGATTGAGAGATTGAAGAAAGCGAAGAAATAATGAACCAATACGATCACTGGCTGGGCAAGCTATTCGGCAGATTATTCGGCAAGGGCAAGGGCAGGCCGTATGCTGTGACATTAGGACAGACAACCTACTATTCCTGTTCCTACGAAAGAACCTCCCTTCGATGGCGGTATCACGAAGCGTGTCACCGGGAACAATGGGCTAGAGAGGGTAGGCTGAAATTCCTTATATGTTATATTTACGAATGGATTAGACATGGTAATCTCAACAAGTACGAAGTAGAAGCACGAAAAGCAGAGGTGAATATACGTTATGCTTAGTTTTGATTTAGCTAAAGGGGGGTGTATGTTTGAGAACACAAATCTTTATAGTTGGTACGAAGAATCATTAAGTGGTGGTACTATGCAAGTGAAGGCAAGGGCGGCAGAACCGCCCACATGCAAAGCATCCCCCTGGTCATCAAGGGTCTGTGAATTAGGAACAAAATCGTGTGATGTACGGCACTCTAAAGGAGGAAGCGTGAAATACTCCCGCTGGATAGGCCTGATAATTGCATGTCTCTTGCTCTCCGCCTGCGCAACAATACAGGAAGCAAACAAGAAAGGCACCTGGACGCACGCCGACACAACTGTTCTCGTAGTTGGCACTATAGTCTCTGCTATGGATTGGAGCCAGACCCTGCACATAGCAGACTACCCTAATGACCACAGGGAAATGAACACGCTCATGGGAGGGAACGGACATCCCTCCCGTGGCCAGGTGAATACTTATTTCGCTCTTAATTTATTTGTCCTACAGCCCATCGTCCTCTACTTCTGCCCGCCGAACTGGAGACGATACATCATAGGGGGCAATGCAGCAGTTGAGGGCACAATGGTCTTGCATAATCAGGGAAAGGGGATTCACCCGTTTTGAACTGAGTAAATAAAATTGAGTTCGGCCAATCAAATCAGAGGAGGACATGCCGGTGGTAGATGTAGAAGTTGTTTTAACAGGAGTAGGGGTTGTCATCAGTAACGGGATATTTTTTAAAATCTCTGCTTTCTTTGTAAAACGGTGGATGGATCAGAAGGATGCAAGCGAGGCGCGGGCCAAGCTTGATCTCGAGAAATCCGCGCAGAGGGTGGCGGCTGAATTAGAGCGAACAGCAGGGAAACTTGCTGTTGATTTAAAAGACTCCGTTGCGGAACACAGGCAGGAAATTAAAGATATGACGAAGAAACTGGACGGCTCCCTAGGTGAAATTTTTAACCAACTTAGAATTGCAAACGGGAGAACGGCGAAGATTGAGGGCGGAGTCATAGAGGCGAAAAAGGGAATAGAGAAAATAGAAGCAGTTTGTGCCGAGAGACATAAGGGGAATGGGGATGGATCATAACTGCCCCCGCTGCCAGAGTGACCGCATAGGCCATAACATCGGCATGTATTTTGTAGCCTACGAGTGCCACGATTGTAAGCATCAATGGATTGAGAGACTTGAAATCAAGAATGATAAGGAGGCTTCGGTATGTGGCTGAATAATATACACGCAAACCAACCATCACCCCCGGATGGATTTGGTGGCGCCATGTGTTCGTGTGCGGAATGTACAAAGGCAAGATGTAAATCAATAAAAATTTCAGTGTTAGAAATATTGCAGGAAGCGAATGGGATAAAGGAGGCGACCGATGTCACGGGATACAAGTAAAGCGACACCTTTTCTACGGGAGTTTTCCGCTCTGCTGATAGCCAAGGCTAAATCTGATCTTGATCTCAAGGTAATTGTGACCTCAGTTGATCGGGATTATAAAGAGCAAATGGCCCTCTTCGCCCAGGGGAGGCAATCGCTGGCCGAGGTAAACTTGTTGCGAAAGGCGGCAAAGATGGCGCCGATCACAGCAAAAGAGAACACCCGCAAGGTCACATGGACAATGGCCTCGAAGCACATTATCAACCTGGATGATAGGTTCCCGGAGAACAACCTGTCTCGTGCGATTGACTTCGGCATCCTCGACAAAAACGGACATTACATGGGTAGCATCAAGGCTGATGTAAACAAGGATAACATTGCTGATTACGTCCAGCTTGGGGAACTTGGCGAAGCAATCGGCGCAGGCAGGATAAAGTGGGGCGGGAGATGGAAAAGCCCCGATATGCCACATTTCGAGGAAATCGGTTAAAGGAGGGATAAATGCCAGAAGAGAATAGTAAATCAATTTTCCAAAAGATTGGGGACGCTGTCGTCAACTTCGCGCCGGGGATAGCGGGAATTCTCGCAGCAACAGGTGTGGGTGCTCCTGCGTCGGGGGCAGTAATAGCTCTCTCCGCCTTGGGCAAAAGCTTCGGCCTGGGCACTCAGGCAACGCCTGCGGACATTCTGAAGGTTGTCACAACTGACCCCGAAATTCAGCTAAAAGCAATGCAAGCTGAAAATAGCTTTACCTTGGCTATGCGACAGGCTGACCTCGATGAGATAAAAGCCGGCCTGGGTGACATCCAAAGTGCCCGGCAGAGAGATACTGCCATCAGATCAACCGGGCAGTTAAATGTCCGGGCGGACGTGATGCTGGCAGGCACATATGTCAGTATCATTGCCATTATTGTTGTCCTGGCGTTTACTGGGATCGGAGCAAACCTCTTGGTGGCCGGTTGCTTGACTACCCTTGTCGGTACGCTGGTTAAGTATATAGGAACTGCCTTTGACTTTGAGTTTGGGTCAAGCAGGGGGAGCATACAAAAGACCGAGATTGCCGCTGATACCGCAAAGGAATTGGCAAGGGTGGCCGCGGGTCAATAGACAAAGGACAATCAATCCTACGAGCCATTGCCTCCATCAAGCCCGTGCGAGATGGGAGTAGTTTTCATCGGCAGCGACCGCTTTCCGTCTGGCATATTCAGCATCGAGCATAGCCTTCCTTGCCCGATCCTCAAACGTCCAGTGGTCTATATGGTTTATCCTGTTAATCTCGGCTCCGATTTCCTCCAGAGACATTTTTGTAAAGTCCATCATTGCCTGCCCGTCCTCCTGCGAAAATTACTACTTCCATTACCACCACCCCAAACTCTTCCCGGCCATCCCCCACAACCAAGCTCCAACTAGGGCCAAAAGAACCACCCAGACAATATCCGCATCTATCCGCATACTTCCTCCTCTCCATTCAAAAATTATGCCACGTGCTAGGCAGAATTATCATATCTCAATATCACTAATTATGCCTATTGCGCTGTTGAACTCCACAAAAGACATGGTTCCTGCTTCATCCGCCGGCATTA
>DATESZ010000265.1:0-6641 GCA_035283845.1 Syntrophales bacterium
GAACCTCTATGTCGGCGGCGCCTCGACCTATCCCGGCGGGTGTGTGATCTGGGGGCCGGGGTATATTGTTGCCAATGCGGTGGCCGAAGACCTGGGCATCAAGAAGTGGTGGAAGGAGCCGGAGAAGGTGACTCGCGCCAAGAAGCTGGGGTTGCTGTAAATAAACATTTAAGTAAGGATAATTTTTTTAATCCAATGAGTTTTAAAACCCGAATAATGACAGGAGGGAAAGATGAAACTGAAGGATAAGGTAGCAATCATTACGGGAGGAGGGCAGGGAATCGGCAAGGAATATGCTTTAGGATTTGCCCGGGAAGGCGCCATAGTGGTAATTGCGGAGATCAAATTGGAGAATGCTCAACGGGTCGTCAAAGAAATTGAGAGCCAGGGCGGCAAGGCCATAGCTGTCCGGACCGATGTTACGTCCGAGGCTGATGCCCGGGAAGTGGTTGAGAAGACGATTGCGACCTTTGGCCGGATCGATGCGTTGGTAAACAATGCAGCCATCTATTACGGCCTAGAGATGAAACCCTTTGAGTTCCTCAGTGAAAAGGAGTGGGATGCCATGATGGCAGTGAATGTGAAGGGGCTCTTTATTATGAGCAAGGCGGCGATGCCCCAGATGAAGAAACAGAAGAGCGGCTCGATTATCAATATCAGCTCCGGCACCTGGTTGTTTGGGATACCCTATTTACTGCATTATGTAACTTCGAAGGCGGCTGTAGTGGGATTTACGCGGGCACTGGCGCGGGAGATAGGCGAGCATGGCATCCGGGTAAATGCGATTTCCCCCGGTTTTACCATGAGTGAAGCAAGTAAGACAATGAAGGGTACCCCGCCAGGGATGGCTGAAATGATTGCCGATCAGACCTCCCTCAAACGGAATCAACAACCAGAGGATCTGGTAGGCGCCTGTGTATTTCTGGCCTCTGATGATTCCGGTTTCATAACGGGTCAGCTTCTCAATGTTGATGGAGGATGGGTAATGCACTGATCTTTACTGGTAAGCACTCAGCATCTTCAAGCCTTCTGGAGCACATTCGGTCCACCGCCTTTGACACGGCTCAGAAGGGCAAGCCCCAGGATAAAAAAGATGGCAATGAAGAGAATTGCCGGCCGCTGACTGCCGAGGGTCGAGGATATCTGACCGAAAATCAACGGACCGAAGATTGCTGATGTCTTACCAACAAGGGAATAAACGCCGAAGTATTCTGTCTCTTTTCCTTCGGGGATGAACTGGGTGAAGAAAGCGCGGGTGCCTGCCTGGACTGAACCCAGGCCTAAGCCGGCCATCCAGGCAACCAGCCAGAACTGGGCTTTTCGCTGGACCAGGAAAGCCGATATGGAAACCAGTGACCACAAAAGGAGAGATAGACAGACCACAGGTTTAGGTCCCCAGGTATCGGTGGGCTTCGAGAGCGCAAAGGAGCCGACAAGCGCCGCGACCTGTACCATAAGGTAGAGGGCGATCAGCTCTCCCTGCAGGAAGCCAAAGGTGGTAGCGGCCAGGCTGCTTGAAAATACGATAACCGTATTCACCCCGTCTTCATAGATCATGTAGGAAATAAGAAACTTTCTCGCTTCCTTTCCACACCATACCTCCTGTAAGGCTTCCCAGGCTTTTTTAATGCCCATGAGGCCGGCCTGGAATGTGGTTGCGTCTGATTTCTTATCCCGTGGTAAAAAGAGAAAGGCGGGGAGAGAGAAAAAAGCGAGAAACAGAGCCACCATCAGCCAGATTTGTTCGAACCGCCCGGATTTTGCCAACGGCAGCGCAATGAGAAGCGAAAGGATGGACCCGGCGTACCCAACGGAGAAACCCCAGCCGGAGACCCGTCCCTGGTAGTTGATCGGCACGATTTGCGGGAGGAAAGAGTTATAAAACACCAGCCCCCCCTCCATGCCGACGTTCGCCATGACGATGAGAATGAACCCCGAAAGCGCCAAGCCCGGTGTAAGGAGGGAAAAGCCTGCGACGGCCGCAATACAGATCACGGTATAGAGGGCCAGCAGTTGCTTTCTTAAACCTGCAAAGCCGGCAATGCCCCCGAGGATGGGAGAAGACAGCGAAACTATCAGCATGCTCAGCGATATCGCCCGGCCCCACCAGAGATCGCCGTCTCCCGTCGCATTTCCCACGATCACGTTAATATAGTAAACTTGGAAAATGACGGCAGCGATGACGGCAGAATAGCTTGAATTAGCGAAGTCGAATAAACACCAACTGATGATTTGTTTTTTGTTCTCGCCAATGTCCCCGGAGAACTTCCCCCCTTCTTTTGATGAGTCCTTCTTACAAATAATCATCGTATTGTAATGCAGGAGTTAAACATTATTCATATCCCCGGCTTCAGCAAAAAGGTCATATGTGTCGGCGCCGGTAATCAGGCATTCTGCAAAATCGCCGGCGACAAAATTTCCCCCCTTCACATAGGTAACGCCATCAATATCCGGGGCCTGACGGCGGCATCTCCCTACAAAAGGATAAGTGGAGATATCGCTTTTCCCTTCGATCAGCACTTCCTGAGAGCAACCGATCAAGGATTTATTGATTTCATAGGAGATAATCGCCTGCTCCTCCATCAGTTGTCCGCGCCTGCGTTCCTTTGTTTTTTCTGTAATATGTCCGGGAATGCTTGCCGCCCCGGTTTCTTCTTCCCGGGAATATTTAAAGACACCAAGGTGATCAAATCTTATTTCTGCGATAAAATTTAAGAGTTTTTTAAATTTCGACGGCGTTTCTCCGGGAAACCCCACGATAAGCGACGTGCGTAAAGCCACGTCGGGGATGGCTGCTTTTATCATGGCAACACATTTCCTTATCCCGGCACTCCCTAATTGCCTATGCATGGCCTTAAGGATATCATCGTCTATATGTTGTATGGGAATATCAAGATAGGGGCAGATTTTATCTTCCTCAGCCACTACTTTAAGCGTCCTTTCATCAAGCTTTCCCGGGTAGGTATAGAGCAACCTGATCCAACGCAGATCGGCGATAGAGGCGAGATTCTTCAGGAGTTCGCCGAGGGTCGGTTTTTCCCGCAAATCCCTTCCGTAAGCCGTGGTATCCTGGGCGGTAATGATAATTTCCCTAACTCCTTCCGCAGTTAGTTTTTGCGCCTCCTTAAGGATGTCGTCCATCCGTCTGCTCCTTGCTCTACCTCTGATGGCAGGGATGATGCAGTAGGAACAGAAGTTGGAGCAACCTTCGGCGATCTTCAGATAGGCGCTGTAAAAAGGGGTGGAGAGAAGGCGCGCATGATCCGACCCCATTAGAAATGAGGGATTATTCACAATGGTTGTCGGTGTTGATTTTTCTCTGTCTATAAGCCTGTCTAAATGAGTGGCGATATGGGGAACTTCATTTGTGTCCAGAAAGATATCAACCTCGGGTAATTCTTCTACCAACGCCTTTCCGTAACGTTGGGGAAGGCAGCCGGTAACCACAAGGTAGCGGTACATACCGGCCTTTTTCCATGCGGCTGCGCGCAGGATTTCCTCTATAGATTCTTCCTTGGCGGGGAGAATAAAAGCGCAGGTATTGACCAGGACAATTCCAGCGTCCCGGGGATTGGCCGCCAACTGGTAACCGCCTTTTGCCAGCGCCGCCGCCATTACTTCCGAATCAACTAAATTTTTCGGGCAACCGAGGCTTATGATATAGGTGTTCTTATTCAATGAGGCAATCTCCTGCCCAGCACTTTGCGTGGTTTTACCCCGTCAGAAGAGCCCACGATACCGTCTGCTTCCATACGTTCAATTATGCGGGCGGCACGGTTATAACCTATTTTCAAATATCGCTGCACGAGGGATACGGAAGCGTGTCCCAGTTCGGTAACTAACTCTACAGCCTCGTCATATTTTTCATCGAATTCGTCGGCTTTTTTTTCGTCTCCGGGCAATCCTGCTTCATATTTCAAGATAGATTCATCATAGGCCGGTTCGGCCTGTTTTGTGATGAAATCAACGATTCTTTCGATCTCCTTATCCGATACGTAGGCGCCATGAATGCGGGTAAGTTTTGACGTGCCGGGAGGAATGAAAAGCATATCGCCGGCGCCCAATAATTTCTCCGCCCCGTGCTGATCAATGATGGTGCGGGAATCAACCTTCGATGACACCTGAAAGGATATGCGTGTAGGGAAGTTGGCCTTGATGACGCCGGTGATGACGTCCACAGAGGGCCTCTGGGTAGCGAGAATCAGATGGATGCCCGCTGCCCTTGCCATCTGGGCGAGGCGCGCCAGGGATTCCTCCACATTTCTCTGAGCGACCAGCATCAGATCCGCCAGTTCGTCGATGAGAATCACAATATAAGGCAACTTTTGCGGCAACGGGATATCTTCAGTTCCTATAATGGTATGCGCGCTTTCTCCATTCTTGCGCAGGCGTTCCCATATGCCGCTTTTACCCGGCTCCCGGCTTGCCTTTTCCACTATCTGATTGTAGGTTTCGATGTTTTTTACCCCCAAAATCCCGATCGTATGATAGCGGCGTTCCATTTCATCCACGGCCCATTTCAGTACCTGGGCGGCCATTTTGGGATCCAGCACTACCGGGTGGAGTAGATGAGGTATGCCCTCGTAGGAAGAAAATTCCAATCTCTTTGGGTCTATCATGAGGAATTTGACTTCGTCAGGCGGCGCCTTGAACAGGATGCTGCAAATCAAGGCATTAAGGGAAACGCTTTTCCCCGAACCAGTCGTGCCGGCAATAAGGAGATGTGGCATCCTGGCGAGATCCGTGACCACGGGTGCGCCTGTTATATCCACCCCCAAGGCAATGGGCAGTCGGAAGGAAGAGGTCAGGAACGTGTCGTTGTCAAGTACGTCTTTCAACCGTACAGGCTCCCTCTCCTGCAGGGGTATTTCAATGCCTACCGCCGCCTTTCCCGGTATGGGCGCAATGATCCTGACGCTCGGCGCTTTCAGCGCTAAAGCAAGATCGTCGGACAGGTTGGTGATTTTATTTATTTTAACACCCGGCGCAGGTTCCAGTTCGTACATGGTGATGACGGGACCCGGTTTGATTTCCGCCACCTTTCCCTCTACACCGAAGTCAAAGAGTTTTTTCTCCAGGAGACGGGCGTTGGCGAGCAGGGTTTCCCTCTTGACTTTCGTATCTCTGTGTTCCACCTGGTCAAGAAGCGTAAGCGGCGGCAACTTGAATTCGCTATCTGCCCGGCGGAATTCAGAACGTGCCTGCCCAAGGTGCATTTGCTTCCCCTCCTTCTCGCCGGACGGCGCCTCGACAAGGGGCGCAGACTTTTTCTGCCTGTCCTTTTTTTCTTTTTTTCCCACTGACAATATTCCCATCTCGGCAACACTTAATTTTATATTGATTGCTACTGAAGAAAACCAGGCAACAATTTTTTTTGTTATTTTCAGGATAGATATGTCAAACATGATCATAAGAGATATGATGGCAGCGAGTATCAGCAAGAGATAGGCGCCGATCCTATTGAAATAGCCGTTAAGAAACTGCGCCAGTACATCACCCGAAACCCCCCCTGCCTGAAACCTTGTATTAAAGACATGGAGTTCCCCAATAGTCAGAGCGAAGAGCCCTGCAGTGGCAAGGATAAATGAGGCAAAGCTTGACACAGAAAATGTGCCAATTACGGAGGCGCTTTGTTTAAAGTATCTTAAGGAGAGGATAAACAAAAAAATCGGCAGGAACAAGGCTGCGAGCCCAAGTATCTTGATTAGTGTATCAGCGGTGTAAGATCCGAAAGCGCCTATCAGGTTCCGAGGAGGTGAAGCCTCCGTTGCGTAGTGGTTGAAAGAGGAATCGGAAGGGTGATAAGAGATCAAAGCGAGCAAAAGAAAAACTGAAAGCGCAAGGAGCAGCACGGCATAGATTTCGTTTGCTCTTTTAAGGTTTTTTTCTTCCATATTTATGCCTGTTGTTTGCAGCCCTGACGTCAGGAAGGATAGTTCTTCTGCTTTTGTTATAATATATAACTATTTGTCAAGAAATATTTACCTTGCGCAGTTAACGAGTTGACTTGATTTCTTCCTTCTGCTATGGCAGTCGACGAATCTAAATAAAAGCATCAAAGGGGATAAGAAAGTATGGAAAGAACCCTGTCAATTATCAAGCCGGACGGAGTTGCCCGCGGGCTTGTCGGCGATGTTATCAAATATCTGGAAAAAAACAGCCTCAAAATCGTGGCCATGAAGATGCTTCATATGACCAAAAACCAGGCAGAGGGCTTCTATGCGGTGCATAAAGAAAGGCCTTTTTTTCAGAGCCTTACGGAATTCATGTCCTCAGGGCCTGTCGTTGTCATGGTGCTGGAAGGAGAAAACGTGATTGCGAGATACAGGGACCTGATGGGAGCTACGGACTGTCGGTTTGCCGCCGAGGGCACCATCAGAAGAGCCTTTGCCACGGACATCGAGAAGAATGTGGTGCACGGTTCCGATGCGCCGGAAACGGCGTCCTTCGAGGTAGGATATTTCTTCAACCGTTTTGAAATATTATCCTGAATAATCTGTCTCTCATGGTTCAAACAAATTTGTAAATCGCCGCCTCATTCTCGATTTCCAGCTTCCCTTGTGGTAAGCGTAGCTCGCTATAAGCGGCAAAACGGACGTCGCTTCAGCGAAAACCATCTTTTCAAATACCGTATCCACCTT
>DATESZ010000266.1:0-5038 GCA_035283845.1 Syntrophales bacterium
CTGGCTCATGAAGGGACGCTCTTTCTCGATGAGGTGGCGGACATGAGTTTGAAGGCCCAGGCCAAGATACTGAGGATCCTGCAGGAAAAGAAATACGAGAGGGTAGGAGGCGCCAAGGTTATTGCCACGGATGTCCGGGTGTTGGCAGCTACCAACAAAGACCTGGAAAAGGAAATGGAGGCAGGCCGCTTTCGCCAGGATCTCTATTACCGGCTCAATGTCATACCTTTAAGGGTGCCTCCGCTCAGGGAAAGGAAAGAGGATATCTCTCTTTTAGCAAAGCGGTTTTTGAAAGACTTCGCCCTCAAGGAAGGGGAAGCGGAAAAGATCATTGCCAATGACGGTATTGAGATATTAATGCAGCACGACTGGCCGGGTAACGTCCGAGAACTGAAAAACATTATAGAACGGCTGGTCATCATGAAAGCAGGGGATGTCATCGACGCAAACGACATCCCTGCTTTTGTGAAAAAGGACCAGGTGGGTGAACCGGATAACACCGGACTTGCTTTGAATTCTTACCGGTTGGCAAGAGCGAATTTTGAAAAACAGTATATCGCTTCGAAATTAAAGGAATACGACGGTAATATCTCCCGTACTGCCGAGGCTATCGGCCTGGAACGAAGCAACCTGCACCGGAAAATTAAATCCTATAACCTGGACGTAAGGTCCGATGGCGGTGAGCGTGAGACGGGCTAAAAATTGGTCTTTTTGGGGAAAGGGAAATGGTGTCAGGTCTTGACATGTGACATGATGATATTTAAGTAGCAACACAACGTCAGGAGAAGTGCTTCTCCTTGTGGAGAGGATAATGTCACATGTCAAGACCTGACACCTTCATTTCCTAAAGCTTCTTGCCTCCTTCCGCAGATCGGCAAAAGATAATTTGAGGGAGGGGAAAAATCCCAGCCCGAGAATAACAACGAGACCGACGGCCAGAAAATGATAAATGATGGCAAAGGTCAAGGCATCCGTCTTGTTGATTCCGAAGAGACCGAGACCCAGCACGCAGGAAAAATGCCAGTTTCCAATAAATCCCGGCGCCGTCGGAATGGCGATGCCGATGATCAGTATAATCATCAGGACAAAGGCGGCAACAGGCAGTATCTGGAAGTTAAAAGCAAGGAAAAGAATATAGATGGCAAGGGCGTCAATAAGCCATATCAAAAATGACAGAAGGATAATCTGAAAAAGGCGTTTACCGTCACCGATAACCTGGAAGCCATCCAGAAAATGATGGAGCAGCCGGCTCAGCGTATCTTTCCACTTTTCCGGTAATATTCGTAAGGAAAAGTTAAAAAACTTGCTCAAGAGGGGACGCCGGAATAGGGCGAAAAATACCCCTGAAAACAGTATCAGGTTAATAACAAATAAAATAATGTTTGCTCTTAAGAGCCATGCCGGGAGTATCGTGAAAAAGGCGACAGCGGATGCTATGGTAAGAATAGTGGCGCTATCAAGGATCCTCTCGACGAAAATTGTTCCCACGGCGGCGGGCATCCTGATTGCACTTTTACGCGACACCAGATAGGGCCTGGCCAGTTCACCCAACCTTGCAGGAAGTACCGTGATAGCAAGAAATCCAGCACTTGTTATGGCAAACAGCGGGAGATATCTTATCTTTTCCAAAGGGTTTAAGATCAGACCCCAGCGCCAGGCTCTCAGCGCCTGCATCAAAAGCATAATGAGAAGGAAGGGCAGGATATAACCATATCCCATTTTAGTCATGCCGTAGATGACATGTCGAAAATCCGTATCCTTGACCGACAGGTAAATTAGTAAAGCACTGATAAAGAAGCCGAGGACCACTTTCTTCATCCGTCACTCTCGGATGTTCAGGTTCTCGGCGATCTTATCGTGCAGAAGCTGGGACGCATTTTTATTGCCAAAAGTTCCCACACGGATAGCGACAGTTGTTTCGCCTTTCGCCTTGTATTTGATGGTAAACTTTACATCCTCGCCATTGATGACGGCAGCTAAACTCCCGCTGCCGATTTCCTTGTAAGGCAGAACGTTAGCGGCCCGCATGTCGGCCATGGTTTTCTCGCAGGCAGTCCATACCATATCGAAGGAAGATTTGTAATCTGCTTGCAATTCTCCTTTTACATAAATGTAAGTTCCCGGGACTGCGCCGCCGCCGATTAAACCACCTATAAAAAGAAGCTCGCAGCCGGATATGAGAAAAACAACCGCCATCGACCAAAACAGCCAAACCTTGCTTTTCCGCATAAACTTTATTTTCCTTTCTATGTCTGGGGTTTGGGATATGCTACAGACATTCACCGCTCGCTTTTGCAAACTCTCTTAGAAGTTCCTCCTGCCTCTTATTCATGTTGGTGGGCACTGTGATTGTTGTTTCAATAATCTGATCTCCCCGTCCATACTCGCCAAGTCGCGGGATTCCCATGCCCTTAAGGCGGAATGTATGGCCGCTCTGGGTTCCTTTGGGGATTTTTATTTTTTCCCTGCCCTGGAGCGTAGGCGCTTCTATTTTTGCCCCCAGGGATGCCTGAACGAAAGAAACCGGTAGGCGGCAATAGATGTCATTGCCCCTTCTTTCGAAAAATTCATGGGACTGAACATTAACAAATACGTATAGATCACCGTTGGGGCCGCCCAAATCACCCGCTTCCCCTTCGCCACGCAGCCGTAAACGCGAGCCTGTCTCTACCCCGGCAGGTATACTGAGCTGGATCGTTTTCGCGGCTGATGTTTTACCTGTTCCCCGGCACATGTCGCAAGGCTCCAGAATAACGCTCCCCCGACCTTTGCATTGGGGGCAGGCGGCACTTATGGCAAAAAAGCCGGCGGACTGGGTAACCTGCCCCCTTCCGTAACAGCGGCTGCAGGTGGCAAGAGAGGTTCCCGCGGCCGCGCCTCTTCCCCGGCATCCCTCACAGGTTACAAGTTTTTCTATTGCTATTTCACGAGACGTTCCCAGCGCCGCCTCGATGAAGGATATCCTAAGATCGTATCTGAGGTCGGCGCCGGTACATGCCGCAGACCTTCCCTGTTGCCGGCCGTTTTTGAAACCGAAAATATTTTCAAAGATATCGCCGAAGCTGGAAAAAATATCGTCAAATCCGGAAAAGCCCTTAAACCCTATGTTATGTAGCCCTTCATGGCCAAAGCGGTCATAGATTTCTCTTTTTTCGCCATCGCCTAATGCCTCGTAAGCCTCAGCCGCTTCCTTAAAGCACTCTTCCGCCTTTTTATCTCCCGGATTTCTGTCCGGGTGGTACTGCATAGCAAGTTTACGATAACTTTTCTTTATCTCTTCCGCCGAAGCGTTCCTTTCGACACCGAGGACCTCGTAATAACAACGTTTAATCATTTTCCAATTTCATTCCATGTTATTCCAAATAGTAAGATTTATCTGCGCAAGATAGTAAGCTTTGTCCTTCCTGTCAAGACGGGGGGAGGGGGCTATTTAATAAGACGCCTCGACGCCTCAGCGTACTTTCCCGCTGTTTTTTCAATAATATCCGGGGGGAGCTCGGGAGCCGGAGGCTTCTGGTTCCAGTTTATGGAGATGAGATAGTCTCTGAGGAATTGTTTGTCAAAACTTTGCTGCGGTCTTCCTGGCTCATAGTCGTCTTTAGGCCAGAATCTCGATGAATCAGGCGTAAGCAGTTCATCAATAAGGATAAGCTCGCCATCTATCATGCCGAATTCCATCTTGGTGTCGGCAATAATGATCTCCGCCTCATCAGCGATTTTCTGCGCCCTATTGTAAACGGCAATGCTGATTTCAATGACACGCCGGGACAGCTCCGCCCCGATCATGTTTTCCATGCCCTCCCTGGTAATGGAAAGGTCGTGTTCGCCTGCCTCGGCCTTGGTGGAAGGGGTAAAGATAGGTTCGGGCAATCGGTCCGATTCCCTTAGCCCCTCGGGAAGATTTATGCCCGATAAGGTCTTGCTCCCGCAATAATCTTTCCATCCGGAACCGCTGAGGTATCCCCGGACGATGCACTCTACAGGAAGGGGCTTGGCTTTTTTTACCAGCATGCTTCTGCCTTCCAGCATATCCAGGTAGGGACGGCACACTTCCGGATAGGTAAGAGGATCGGTGGATATAAGATGGTTATTGATAATTTTCTCCATCTTCCTGAACCAGAAAGCGGACATGTTGTTAAGTATCTTTCCCTTTCCTTCTATGGGATTGGGCATGATCACGTCGAAGGCCGAAATCCTATCCGTCGTGACGATGAGTAGGCGTCCTTCCACCTCATATGTATCGCGCACTTTTCCCCTGCCTGCCGGTTTTAAGTCTGGGAAGGAGGTTTCCATTAGTCCCTTATTTTCCATTTGCAGCCCTTATGTTAAAAAGGGATTATATTTCTTTTCATGACCGATAGTGGAGGTCGGCGTCCTTCCATAGTTGTGCCCCGGCAGCACATACGTTTCCTCGGGCAGGGTGAAAAGTTTTTCCATAATGGAACTATGCATGATGTTCCAGGAACCGCCAGGGAAATCGGTCCTGCCTACGGCTTCTACGAAAAGCGTGTCACCCGTGAAGACGATGCCGTCCATGTAAAGGGACATACTGCCCGGCGAGTGCCCCGGCGTATGAAGAACGTTCAGAGAGATATTTCCCACCCTGATATGGTCCCCGCCTTTTACCGTAATATCCGCCGCCGGTGACGGCTTCGCCTGGAACATGGCAAGCGCTTCAGCAGGGGTGGAGGTGAGCCTGTCAGCGTCTTTCTCGTGGATGATGATTTGCGCCCCCGTCAGTTTTTTCATGTCGCTGTTACCGGAGATATGATCCACGTGGCCGTGGGTATTGACGATATATTTAATCTTCAGATTGTTTTTTTTCGCCACAGCGAGAATGTCTTCGGTTTCCGACGCCGGGTCAATAACAAGCGCTTCGCCGCTTTTCTTATCACCAAGAAGATAGGCAAAAACAGCCATCGGACCAACCTGCATTTGTTCTAAGAACATTGAAACACCTAAGCAGTCACTATTTCTTTTTCACGTAACCGGTAAAAAATGTTCCCTCTTTTTTCATCTCGAGGAGCTTTTCTCCCGA
>DATESZ010000267.1:0-5827 GCA_035283845.1 Syntrophales bacterium
GCCTGTTGCTTATATTGTCCCTCGCAACGCCGGCATATGGAGATCGGGGCAAGGAACTGTTCGACCAGCACCCCTAAAAAATTATGAAAAAGCTATTCAAAAAAATCCTCCTCTGCATCGATAACAGTCCTCTTTCTACGCACGTTGCCGATGCCGCCCTATCTCTGGCGCGACAGTTCGACGCCGCTGTCGTGGGCATTCACGGCTACAATGCCTCCATGCATGAAGGGGCCTTCAGGATGATGGAGCCGACTCTTCCCGTGGAATATCAGCAGGAAGAAATCCTGCAAAAGCAACGGCAGCTTCACAAATCCCTCATTAATACGGGCATGGAAAAAATATCGCTCTCCTATCTGAAACCGGTCGAGGAGCTGTTCAATAACACCTTCCCGCACTTTCAAGCAAGGGTCAGGGAAGGGAAAAACTTCAGCGCCGTCAACAACCTGATTATGGAGGAGGGGGGAGACCTGGTCGTTATGGGAACGTCCGGATTCAACCATGAAAGTAAAGGTTTTATCGGCAGCGTCTGCCTCAGGGCATTGCGGGGGGTGAACCAGAATTTTCTCCTTATCAGGAAACACTTAGGCCTGCAAAGGCCGGTATTCATGGTCGGCTTAGACGGCAGTGCGTCCTCCGTCAACGCGCTGAAGGCTGCGGCGGAGCTTGCTGCCGTCTTTGATGGCGACATACATCTTGTTTATATATTTGATTCGGAAATTCATAAGGATATCTTCGGAAGGCTGAAAGAATCACTTATCAACCAGGGCGGCTTTTCCTTCAATGCGAAGGCTCAGGCAAAGATTCACGATGAATTCATTGACAAGGGGTTGGCGCGGGTCGGCGCCATGATCCTCGATCAGGCGGAAAAGGACGTTTTTGGAGCCACGGATCGTGATCCTGCACGCGCCGCCGGTTGGGGACTCATGGGCGAAGGAGCGCAAGCCCGCCGCTTCAAGAAGATCCTGGACGGCCATATCTACAAGAAGATCTGCAACTACGCGGAAGAGGTTAAAGCCGACCTGGTGTTTATCGGCAGGACGGGGAGACATTTTACGGAAGGTTTGGATTTAGGGTCAGTAGCCGAGAATGTGGCGAGGTATGCCCCCTGCAGTGTCTTTGTGGCGCAGTCGGCGGATAAAGGCCTGGTGAACTTGTAAGGAGACGAACTATTGTGAGTGGAATCGAACGCCGGCCCTATCTTGTTTCCTGGAATCTGACCAGGAGGTGCAATCTCGCCTGTCCCCATTGCTATATTGACGCGCAGACCGAAACCGATGGCGAGTTGACATCAGGCGAGGTGCGCTCCGTCATTGATGAACTCGCATCCCTGAATAACCGCTTGATGCTGATCCTCTCCGGCGGGGAGCCGATGCTGAGGGGGGACATTTTTGACATCGTGGCATATGCCGCCAAGTCGGGCCTGATCACGGTGATGGGGTCAAACGGTACGCTGCTTTCCGGGGAGCGTCTTAAGCTGCTCAAGGAGGCCGGTCTCAAAGGGATAGGCATCAGCATCGATGCGACTGTTCCGGGAAAGCATGATTCCCTGCGTGGGGGCGCCGACGCCTGGCGCCGGTCGGTGCAGGCCCTGGACGAGGCAAAAGGGATGGGAATCGAGACACAGCTCGACGTCAGCCTGACGGATAAAAACAGCGGCGAACTTGATGACTTTATCGAACTTGGGGTGAAAATGGGCGTCAAAGCTGTGAATTTCTTTTTTCTCGTCTGCACCGGCAGGGCAATGCGATCGGACATATCGACAGGCAACTATGAGCGGTCTCTGCAGCGGATTGCCGAAGTATCATCGCGGGAGCGAAGGACTATGGTCAGAGCGCGTTGTGCCCCCCACATTAACAGGGTCCTCTATGAAAACGGCTCTCCGCCCCCCAGGGGTACGAGGGGATGTCTTGCCGGGATTCACTACCTGAGGATCGATCCTCAGGGGCAGGTGACTCCCTGTCCCTATATGCCGATTTCTGTAGGAAACCTGAGGGAACGATCCATTACAGAAATATGGGAGAACGCGCCATTCCTCAAACTCCTTCGCAGTGGACAATACAACGGTAGGTGCGGCGTCTGTGAATACCGAGAGATTTGTGGGGGCTGCCGGGCGCGGGCCGGAACGGAGTCGGGCGATTGCCTGGGGGAAGACCCGCTTTGCAGTTACATCCCGAGGGAAGGTGAAACGCTATCCCTCAGAGATGATCTGCATCTGTATCTCCCCTGGGACGAGAAGGCGCAGGAAAGAATAGGGAAAATCCCAATTTTCATGAAAGGGATGGTCATCAGGATGATAGAGGCTAAGGCCAGGGAACAGGGTGCTGCCATCGTCACGTCTGAATTGATCGATGGCCTCAAAACGCAACATTACCATGGATAACTATTAAACTAAGGGGGTATGGCATGGCAGGCTGGTTGAAAAAACAGCTTATTCTCTTGACCGGCATAGGGATCGCAGTGGCAGGCATTTATATCGGTTCTCAATCGGGGGTTGACTACCGGGACTTTCCCGTCATCGGCGCCCGCAACGCCGTCTGGGTGGTAGCACAGACGATGATCCTCTTTGCGGCTTTTATTCTTGCCGTACCGGTCTTTGTCCTGATCATCGAGATCGGCGGCTGGCTGAAAAACGATGCCCGTCTCGACCGCCTCGCCAAAGATTTTACCAGGCTTCTGCCGATCTCCTACTCCATCACGGCACTCTTGGGCGGACTGATGACCCTTGTTACCTATTCCCTGTTCCCGAAATTCATGAACTACATGTCGGCCAACTTTAAACCGACCTATGTCGCCTTTGCCGTCCTCGTCTTTCTCGAATCCACCCTGGTGTACATCTACTGGACGACCTGGGACAGGCTCCAGGGCCAAAGGAAGAGGCTGCATATCATCCTCGGCCTAGTCTTAAACGTCCTCGGCGTGCTTGTCATGATGGTGGCTAATGCCTGGGGTTCCTTCCACCTGAGCCCCGCCGGCGTGAACGAGGCCGGCAAGGTTATCAGCCTTAAGGATGCCATATTCAACTTCACCTTCTGGCCCCTGAATGTCCATCGTTTTATCGCCAATGTCTCCTTTGGCGGATTCATTTGCGCTGCCTATGCCGCCTATAAATACCTTTCTGCAGAAAGCGATGCGGAAAGGTCGCACTATGACTGGATGGGTTATACGGGCGCCTTTATCGGCGTTGCCACGATAATATTCCTTCCCTTTGCCGGCTACTATTTCGGGATAGAGATTTACAGCTTTAACGCCCAGATGGGGATAACCTTCATGGGAGGCGCCCTTTCCAAGATCTGGCTCCTCCAGGCGCTGGTCATAGCGGTCATCTATTTAAGCACCTGCTATTATCTCTGGCTGGGTCTGGACCGTATTCCCGGGTCGGAAAAATACAAAAGGTATGTCCCCTTCCTGGTCTGGCTGCTGATTTTTGCCTTTGCCGTATGGGCGACACCCAGGGCCTGGGTTGCATCCATTGAAGATCTGGCAGGCGGCACCCATCCCATATACGGCACGGTCGGGATCATGGCGCCTAAGATTGCGGCGGTGAATATCGCCATCCTGGGAGTGGTTCTGACCTTCCTTTTGAACAGGCGGGCCGGAAGTATAATCCCCCCCGGCAGAAAGGTGCTGGTATGGATGCAGTTTTTCATTATTTTCCTGATTGTGGCTGTAAACGGCATTGTGCTTTACTACAGCTACCATGTGCCGTCATCTACGCGCATCCGGCTTTCCATATACACATTCCTGTTCATGGTTCCGGCGGTCGGCCTCATCTATCTCCTGGACGGTTTTCTCCTCAAATGCGCGACGCGTTGTGGTGATATCCAGTGGGGGAGAATGCCTCCCCGGTCACAATATGCCCTGATCACCGTTGCCGTGTCCAATGTCTGGGCCATGGCCCTGCTCGGCTACGGAAGGGCGGCGGCGCGGCTCAACTGGCATGTCTATGGCGTGCTTGAGGATACGTCAAAATACGCAGGACTGCCGGCCCTGGGGAACGCCACGCTCGTCATATCCTCGATTACCCTTCTCTTCCTGGTGCTGCTGGGGATTGTCTTCAGGTTCGCCGGCGAGGCAAGAGGAGGTGTGCAATGAGCGGCGGAGTCAGACTTTTTATTGTCGCCCTGATTGTAACCGGGCTCTATGCCTGGTTTGGCAATTCCATCCCCCAGTCTGCCTGGGAGGCGCCGAAGAAAAAAGTGCTGTCGCCCGATATGACCCCGAGGATGCTGGCCGAAGAAGGCAAGGATATCTTTAAAAAATCGGGCTGCGGCGTATGCCACAGCCTGTCGGGCATGAAATTGCGGGGCCCCGATCTGTCACGGATCGGAGCGGAAGTTGACGCAGAAACAATGGCCGCTTTTCTCTATAACGGTACGGATGTAATGCCTCCCGCAAATAAGCCGCCCGCAAATCTCAGCGACCAGGAGATAACTGCGGTTATTGCCTATTTGCAGAGCCTGGGAGGAAAACCCAAGGTAAAGATAGGCGACATAAAGAAGCCCTGAGGAGGACATGATGAAGGAACAAAAAAAAGGCATACCCTCCGGCGTGACCGCGTTCGCCGTTATTATCGGCGCCTATGTGCTGATGCGGTTTGTGGCGCGGCCGCCGCTGCCGGCGACGCTGACGAATTTTTTCATGATCTTTGTCCTTGCCGGCGTGGCTATCCAGATCACCCTTGATGACCGTAAAATCGCCGAATTCCTTGATTTTATTTCTCTCCGCTCCCGGCAGCCCCTCATCTGGGATCTGTTCAGGAAGGCAGTTTTGGCTTTGATACCTCTTTTTGTGGCCTATAATGTTTATTCTTCCGAAAAGGTTACCTATGCCCCCCCGGGCGAACTCTTCCAGCCCCATGTCACCCCGCCCCAATGGGTGGTGGATTACAAAGTACCGGAATGGGCCGCCAATCCGGAAAAGTGGGACAGAAAGACGATAGAGGAAGGCAAAAAAATTTATGAAGATAACTGCCTCCCCTGCCACGGCAAGGATGCCGACGGCAGGGGAGCGTTGGCAAATGCCATCCGCTATCCCACCACGCCGACCAATTTTAAAGAGCCGGGAACCATTGCCCAGCTGCCGATCTCGTACGTTTACTGGAGGGTCAGGGATGGAGGTATTGCAGACAAACAGTTCAAAAGTGCCATGCCCGGGTGGGGCGACGAGCTCAGTGAAGATGAGCTGTGGAAGGTGATTATGTACGCCTATGATAAAGCGGGCGTGAAACCAAGGACATGGGAGTAGATCGGATAACATGAAGAAGAAGGGGGCCACTGCAATGGACAACGCCGATACGGCTTTTCAGAGATCGAGGATATACCGGCTTTTCAGTTACTGTTTTTTTTATCCCGACAAGGACCTGCTGCATTTCCTGAGCAGCGGTGAATGCCTGCGGGAACTGGAACAAGCCCTCCTGGCATATCCGCACCGGGCGGGAACGGCCGTCCCGGAGGGATTGCTCGGGGAGCTGAAAAAGCTTGCAGGAGATGGGGAACTCATCATGGACGAGCATATGCGGTTATTTACGCTCAAAAGCTCCTGTTCACCCTATGAAACCGATTATTACCGTTCGTTCCTCGCCGTGTTTTCAGCGGAAGATATGGCCGATGTCGCCGGCTTTTACCGGGCTTTCGGCATGGACTTCAACCTTGAACGGCCGGACTATATCGCCACGGAACTGGAATTCATGCACCTCGCCGCAATGAGGGAGGCGGAAGCGCTCTACAGGCATGAATCGGAAAAGGCGGCCCTCTGCCGCCAGATCGAAAAAAAGTTTATTGAGGAGCATCTGGGCCGATGGGTATCGGCCTTTTCCGAGGCGCTGGCA
>DATESZ010000268.1:0-11816 GCA_035283845.1 Syntrophales bacterium
TGTGGCCGGCCAGGCCGATGGCGCTGTATTTGTGACATACGGCGATACGGTGGTGCTGGTTACGGCAGTTTCTTTGACAACCCCAAGGCAGGGAGTCGATTTTCTGCCCCTGACGGTTGACTATCAGGAGATGCCCTTTGCCGCCGGGAAAATTCCCGGAGGTTTTTTTAAGCGGGAAGGGCGCCCTAACGAACATGAGACCCTGACGTCGAGAGTTATAGACCGGTCCATACGGCCATTATTTCCTAAAGGATATAGTTGCGAAACCCAGATTGTTGCTACGGTGCTTTCCGTGGACAATGAGAACGAGTCTGATGTGACGGCTATGCTTGGCGCTTCGGCGGCTTTGGAAATATCCAATATTCCTTTTAAGGGGCCTATTGCGGGAGTGCGCGTCGGGCGTCTGGAGGGGGTGTTTGTATGCAACCCTTCGCCTGAGACGCTGGGAAAAAGCGATCTTGACCTTTTCCTGGTGGGCAGGAAAATCACTCCCGGCACAAATGGCAGGGATTTCGATGTAAACCTTGTCATGCTTGAGGGGGGCGCGCGTGAGATCGAGGAAGATATCATAGTTGACGCCATCAATTTCGGTCTGGAGGCGCTGCGTCCGGCAATCATTCTTCAGGATAGTATGCGCGAGGCCATTGGGGAAGAAAAAAGGATTTTCGAAGCGGCTTCCATTGACGATAATTTTGTTGCCAAAGTCTCTGAACTTGCGCTTCCCGGCCTGAAAGACTCTTACAATACTCCCCGTAAGCAGGAGAGGCAGGCCAAATTGGCCGGGACGAAAGAAATGGTGAAAAAAGCCATAGCGCCGGAAGACGGCGCAGGCGAAGCCATCATGGAAAAGGTTATTGAAAAATTAGAGCGTCAGGTGCTGCGTGAGATGATCCTGCGGGAAAAAAGAAGAATTGATGGGAGAGGATGCACCGACATCAGGCCGATCAGTTCCGAAGTAGGGATACTGCCCCGGGTGCACGGGTCCGCCCTTTTCACGAGAGGTGAAACCCAGGCCTTGGCTGCTTTGACGCTCGGCACTTCTTCCGACGAGCAACGCATGGACTATGTAGGCGGCGAGGAGATGCGCTCCTTCATGCTGCACTATAATTTCCCTCCCTATTCCGTCGGCGAAGCCAAGTTTTTACGGGGGCCGGGGCGGAGAGAAATAGGTCATGGCGCTCTTGCCCGCAGAGCCCTGTTGCCCATTCTGCCTTCCAAGGAAGAATTTCCCTATACCATCAGGATCGTCTCGGAGATACTTGCTTCCAACGGTTCTTCATCGATGGCCACTGTTTGCGGCGGCGCTCTTTCCCTTATGGACGCCGGCGTGCCGGTGCGCGGCATTGTCGCCGGCATTGCCATGGGCTTGCTGAAGGAGGGAAATGAAGTGGCTGTCCTTTCCGATATCCTCGGTGACGAGGATCACGCCGGCGATATGGATTTCAAGGTATGCGGAACGGTTAACGGGATCACGGCCATGCAGATGGACATCAAGATTGACGGCCTTACGGAGAATATTCTGCGGAGCGCCCTCTACCAGGCAAGGGATGGCAGGCTCTTTATTCTGGAAAAGCTCCGCGAAACCCTTTCTGCTCCCCGGCCGGATATCTCTCCGTACGCCCCACGGATTACGACGGTAAAAGTAAAACCCGAAAAGGTAAGAGATGTTATAGGTTCCGGCGGGAAGAATATCCGTCACATCATCAGTGAAACGGGCGTTACCATCGATGTGGAAGATGACGGCACCGTGACCATTGCTTCCAGTGACGCCGAGGCGGCCGCTCGTGCGGTACAGATGGTCAAATGGCTGACTGAGGAGGCGGAGATAGGAAAGATATACCGCGGCACGGTAAAAAAGGTTGTCGATTTCGGCGCCTTTGTGGAAATTATGCCCGGTACGGAAGGGCTGGTTCATATCTCGCAGTTGGCCAGGGAAAGGGTCAACAAGGTGACGGATATCCTCAGTGAAGGCGACGAAGTGATGGTCAAGGTGCTGGAGATAGACAAGCAGGGGAAGATCCGTTTGAGCCGAAAGGATGCTTTGGGAGCTGATGGTAAATAGAACCGTTCTTAATAACGGTATCAGTGTCATCTCCGAAGAGATCGACCATGTCCGCTCCGTATCCATAGGTGTATGGGTGCGGTGCGGTTCCTGTCATGAAGATTCCCATACCAACGGAACCGCCCATTTTATTGAGCACATGCTTTTCAAAGGAACGGAAAGGCGCTCCGCCTTTGATATTGCCTGGGCCATCGATTCCGTGGGCGGGGTGATGAATGCCTTTACAGGCAAGGAATTGACCGCTTTTTATATCAAGATACCCGATTACCACCTGCCCCTTGCGATAGATATCCTGGCCGACATATTCAATAACTCATGTTTCGATGGAAAGGAGATCGAGAAGGAGAAATCGGTGATCTTTCAGGAAATTTACATGCTGGAAGATTCACCGGACGAATACATCCATGATTTTTTTGACGGGATATTCTGGGATTCCCATCCCCTTGGTCTTCCCATTCTCGGTACGAAGAAGCGGTTGGCAGAGATGAACAGGGTGTCCCTTTCGCAGTTTTTCCGGTCCAGGTACAGGGGAGAGAACCTCATCCTGACGGCGGCGGGCAATCTTAAACACGATGAACTGGTTGACCTTGCAGCCGCTGCGTTCGGAGCGCTTTCAGGAGAGGTTGCGGAAGAGGCGTTCTGTACGCCCGTTATCTCCTCTCGCACCGCCGTTCTGGAAAAGGACCTTGAACAGGTGCACATGGTGATCGGCGCTCCTGCTCCCTCAGCGATCAGCTCCAAACGGCACGCATCCATGCTGATGAATGCCGTCCTGGGGGGGGCCATGAGTTCCCGTCTTTTTCAGGAAATCAGGGAAAAAAGAGGGCTCGCCTATGAGATTCAGTCCTACCTGACTCCCTATACAAATGCGGGAATGCTCGGCGTTTACGTGGGAACGGATCACGTGAAGATTCCTGAAGTAATGCGCCTGATCCTTGAAGCCTTCGGCAGGTTGGAAGATGAGCTTCTGGACGAGAAGGGACTTCTGGCCGTTAAAGAGATGATCAAGGGAAATTTTTTGCTGAGCATGGAAAGTACGGACAACCGCATGACGCGGCTGGCAAGAAACGAGGTGTATTTCAAACGCCACGTATCTGCAGAAGAGGTGATCGCTGATCTGGAGGCTGTTTCCGGTGAAGACATACGGAAATTGGCTGCCGAAATCTTTGATCCCAGTGTCCTTTCCGTAGCGGCGATCGGCCGGATTAAGGAAGAAGAGATAGCCTGCCTCATGCATCGGATGTAGGCCGGTTTAGGACCCCTGAGCAGTAGCCCTCCGCAGTGGGCTTGATATATAATCGACATGATAGAAGAAGTCAGCGTTTTCATCCGACCATTGCCCGGTAATGAGGATATCCCTTTCCCTCATTATATGACGGAGCATGCCGCAGGCATGGATGTGTTTGCTGCCGTAACGGATGAAAAGACGATCGCTCCCGGCGAGTGGATGTTGATTCCTGCCGGTATTGCCGTAGAGCTGCCGCAGGGTTTTGAGGCGGAGATCAGGCCGAGAAGCGGTCTTGCCTTAAAGTACGGGATAACGCTCTTAAATACTCCCGGCACCATTGATGCTGATTACCGAGGGGAAGTGGGGATGATTGTGATCAACCACGGGAAAGACCCATTTATGGTCAGGCGGGGGGACCGCATCGCCCAGATGGTTGTCCATCGAGTATGCCGGGTTGCATGGCAGGCTAAGAATGAATTAGAGCTGACCTCCCGTGGTGAGGGAGGGTTTGGCCACACAAAATAAGGCGCGGCAGTGATTTGACACTAATCCACATACCCGACGCGGGCATAACGAAGGATGAAAACCACCCCCACCCCTCCCTCCCCCGTCGAGGGGGAGGGATACAGGGAGTGGGGGTATTTTCATATAAACGAGGAGATAAATTATGGAAGGACGTTTGGATGCACTTAATGTTGCCCTTGCCAATGAGATGAGAGAACATGAATTTTACCTGAATAACGCCAGGCGGACGACGAATCCCATGGGCAAGGCCATGTTTCAGCAGATAGCGTCGGAAGAACTGGAGCATTACGAACGGCTGAAACAACTTTCCGAAAGCTGGAAGAAGCAGGAGAAATGGCCGGAGACAGTTCCCCTGCGGGTAAAGAACACGGTGGTCAAGGACGTTCTTAAAGATTTTGTGAAAAAGGCCGCCGCCATGCCGGCAGGCGATGACGACGACCTCAAAGCAATCCGTACAGCTATTGATTTTGAGGCCAAGGGGGCCGCCTTCTACGCCCGCCTGAGCGAGGAAGTTGTTGATCCCCGTGAGAAGGCATTTTTCAATCTCCTCGCGGGCATTGAGCAGGAACACTTCGCTTCCCTGAAAGATACGGAAGAATACCTCACCAATCCCGCCGGCTGGTACCAGAAAATGGAGCGCAGCGGTCTCGACGGCGCGTAAAATCTCCGGATAGCCGTTGAGGGCCGAGTCGCCGGGCTGATGCTTCAGTTTATTAATGAATCATCTACGTCGGCAGTATCAATATCATCTAACTGTTGCGCCAGGCCGTGCCAGTTTTCATATAATTCCTCTAATTCCCGGGAAATCGTCATTAATTCCCGATTCAATGTTTTGATTTTCCCGGGGGCCCGGCAGACCTCCGGTGCGCACAACTCTTGCTCCTTGACGATTTTCTCCCGTTCCAGTCGGTTGACTTTTTCCTCCACCGCCGACACTTTTTTCTTCAAGTCGCTGCGCATGCGGGAAAGCCTGTTTCTTGCCTCCGCTTCCCGGCGTTTTTCATCTTTCGTTTTGTACCTGCCTTTTTGAGGCGCTTCCGTCGCCATATCTTCCGGTGCGGGCATCGGCACGGGGGCGCTTACTTCCCGCCTTTTTTCAATAAAGTAGGAATAATTGCCCGAGTATTCATAGAGGTTCCCCTGACGAATTTCGAGCACCCGCCGGACCAGGCAATCGAGGAAATACCGGTCATGTGAGACAATCAACACCGTGCCCTGGTAATGAAGCAGGGCATTTTGAAATATGTCTTTGGTCTTGATGTCCAGGTGGTTGGTCGGTTCATCGAGTATCAGGAAATTGGCGTCCTGAAGCATGATTTTCAGCAAGGCCAGCCGGGATTTTTCGCCGCCGGAAAGAACCTTGATTTCTTTGCGGATATCGTCTCCGGAAAAAAGAAAGGCGCCCAGGAGGTTGCGCCGTTCCAGATCGCTGCTTTTCGAACCGGCCGCGTTAACCTCTTCCCATATGGTTTTTTCATAATCCAGATTCTTAACACTTTCTTGGGAAAAGAAGGCCATTTTTACGTTCAGTCCGTAATGCAGATCTCCCGAAGTCGGCTCTTCTTCTTTGCTGATTATGCGCGTCAGGGTAGTTTTTCCGGCGCCGTTTATCCCCACTAAGGCTATCTTATCGCCTCGATAAACCGTCAAATTGATATTTTTGAATACTTCTAAGTCTCCGTATTGTTTCGTAAGGCTTTGTAAGGAAACCACTTCCCTGCCGCTTTTACTGCATGGGGGGAATTTAATGGCCGCCGTCTTCGTCTTCTCCGCCTGCTTCAGAACATCGAATTTTTCCAGCGTTCTGATGCGGCTTTGCACCTGTTTCGCTTTCGTGGACTTGTAACGGAACCTCTCGATAAACTCATTGATTTTTTTTATTTCCGATCTCTGTAGCGCCATTTCTTTTTTCAGGGCCTCCAGGCGGTTTTCCTTTTCCCTGAGGTAGTAGGTGTAATTGCCCTTGTAGATGGTGAGGACATGATTTTCCAGTTCGCCTATCTGCCTCGCAAGTTTATCAAGGAAAACGCGATCGTGAGAGATGGCGATCAGTGTTCCCTGGTAATCCCTAAGGTGGTTTTCCAGCCACTCCATACTCTCCGTATCAAGATGGTTGGTAGGCTCGTCAAGAAGCATGATGTCCGGACGGGAAAGCAGAATGAAACCAAGTAGTATTCTCATCTTCCAGCCGCCGGAAAAGTCCGTGCATTTCTTGGCAAAGTCTTCTTCCCGGAAGCCGAAGCCCTTGAGCATCTGTTTTGCCCGCGCTTCGAAGGAAAAGCCGTCCCTTGCCTGAAATGCCGCCATGGACTCCTCATACGATCCAAGGAGCTGCTCGTACTCTTCCGATTCCGGAGGGCAGGCGGCAATCTGCTTTTCATGATTTCCGATGGATTCCTCAAGATCGGCAATGCCGCTTCTTTTCTTAAAATAGCCTATGAGACTGAGAGGTTCGAGTTCAACAATATCCTGGGGAAGATAACCGAAGGTTTTTTTACCCGGTATGTCGATGCTTCCTTCGTCAAGATCGACCTGTCCCATGATAGCGCGCAACAAGGTGGTTTTCCCCTGGCCGTTATCGCCCACAAGGCCGATCCTGCTTTTTTCGGTGATGAACCAGTTGAGGCGGTCGAATATCCTTTTCTCGCCGAAGGCAAGGCTTATGTTGTTGATCTGAATCAAAGGCGGCTCCCTTCCATTTTCAAGAAAGTTAAACCACTCACCGACTACGCAATCAAACCGGCCTCTTGAAAGCTGTAGCAGCCTCTCTTAGCGACAATGATATGATGATTTTGGTCAGATGTTCGTTCCGTGGCATGGAGTTGTAAGTACATTGTTTTGTAAATTATTTCAACTATCAATAGATGCGCGAGACTCGAGTTCTTTGTTCTCTTGCCATGCTTTTTTTAACCTGCTAAGATGCGCGCCGTAAAAACAATGGCGCGATCGCGGATAAAAGATAAAATTCCGAGAGCGAGATTTCTATGGCAAACGAAAAAGAGTGGGTAGGCGAAGTAATCGCAAAAAAGGAATCCATGGCCGGCTGGTTGGGCATCAATCGCGCCACCCTGGGCGTTTTGGCGGTTGTCGGGGGACTGGGTTTTGCGGAAGAGATCTGGCGAAATTTCCTTGCCATCCATCTCAAGGATTCCGTCACCGGCATCAATCAGGCTGCCCGGGTTTTAGAAGCCGCTAAATACATGGGCATTTTTGCCTTTTTCGTCAATCTTTTCGAGGGATTTGGGTACATCATCGGCGGCAGGGTGGCCCACCGCTTGGGGGCGCGCTCGGCGCTGATCGTTTCGGCGCTGCCGATGCTCCTCGGTTTTACCCTCCTGCTTATTACACGCCACCCCCTCTCCATCGTTTTCAGCGCCCTCCTGGTCAGTAACTGGGAGCCTCTGTCGGTGCCTGCTACCTTTGCCGTGGTGGGCAGCGAAGTTCCCAAGAACCGCCGGGCGATCGCTTTTGCCGTCCAAAGCATCCAGAAACGCCTTCCCAAGGTTATCGGCCCGCTCATCGGAGGCGTGGCCATGGCGGTAGGGTTCTGGTTGAACCTGTCGCTGGCCTTTGGTTTTGTATTCCTTGCCTGCATCATCCAGTTTTTCCTGCTGGGGCGCATGAGACCCACGAACGATGTGACATCCGTTCCTTTCCGGCAAGTGCTGCAAAAAATCCCACCGGACTTGAGGCTCCTTTTGTCTGCGGAAATATTCCTTCGCTGGGGGGACTGGTTTGTCCGGGACTTTGCCGTCCTTTACGTCGTGGGAGTTTTAGCAAGGAGCAATCAGGAAGCAGGGTTCCTGCTCGCCCTCACCAGCTTAACGGCGCTTCTTACCTACATCCCCGTAGGCAAGATGGTGGATCGGGCGCCAAGTCCCAAGCCCTTCATCGGCTTAACATTTTTCCTTTTTGCCCTGTTTCCCATAAACCTGGTCGTTCTGCCCCGCATCCTGCCATCCCTCGGAGCGCCTCTGGGAGCGGCTCTCATCCTGGTATTTATTCTGAACGGCCTGCGTGAGATCGGTGAGCCAGCCCGTAAATCTCTCATCGCCGGCGGTTTCCCTGCGGAAATCAGGGCGCGGGGCGTGGGGCTCTACTGGGGAATGCGTTCCTTCGCCTTTTGTCCGGCGCCCCTCATTTCTTATTTTTTATGGAGCTTCCTGGGGCCCGACGCCACTTTCCTGATCGGCGGCTTCCTCGGGATGATCGGCGCCGCCTGGTTCTGGTTACGGGTCAAATGCAAATAGGAGCGCGATTTTGACCCGGCCTTGGCAGGTCTGGTCTTACAGCTTGTTATGAGGATTCAATTATGTTAAAAAAGCCAAAATTACCTTAAAAGATGCCGAAATATCAGGATTGTTATGATTGACAGTTATGACAGAAATATAAATTATCTGAGAGTATCAATTACCGACAGATGCAACTTGCGGTGCACTTACTGTATGCCCAAGGAAGGGCTTTCCGCAACGGGGCATGAAGATATTCTCAGTTATGAAGAAATATTAAGGATCGTAGCCGTTGCCGCCAGGGCGGGCATTGCCAAAGTCCGCATCACGGGCGGCGAACCTTTAGTAAGACGAGGGGTTGTAGATTTTATCAGCCGGCTTTCTTTTATCCCCGGCCTTAATGACATCAGCCTTACAACAAACGGCATACTTCTCGAAGACTTTGCTTTACCTCTCTTTAATGCTGGTATCAAAAGGATCAATATCAGTCTTGATTCCCTTGATGCGGAGAATTATGCCCATATAACAAGGGGGGGAAATCTGGAGGGCGTGCTCAGGGGTGTTGAGGCCGCCTATCAGGCAGGTTTTTATCCCATTAAAATCAATGCCGTTGTCATCAAAGGGGTCAATGATGATGAAATCCTGGATTTTGCCGTTTTGACTTTGAATAAACCATTTCAGATCAGATTCATCGAGCTGATGCCCATGGGACAGGCCGGTTCCGGTTATAAAGGGAGATATGTCTCCAATGACGTTATTTTTGAGAGGATTAACAAATTTTATCGGCTTGAACCTGTTTCCGCCGGACATAATAATACCGACGGGCCGGCCCGCATGTACAGGATTGAGGGAGGTCTGGGAGAAATTGGCTTTATAAGTCCCATCAGTCGTCATTTCTGTAATGTCTGCAATCGCCTGCGCCTTACCGCCGACGGCCATCTCCGGGCATGCCTTCTTAAGGACAAGGATGTAAGTCTCAGGGAGGCGCTCCGCAGCGGGTGCAGCGATGATCAACTGCGAGACCTCATAAACTCTGTTGTTGCGGATAAACCGAGGCAGCACGAGATGGGCGGGGATGAAAATCATATAAGAAAGTGCGTAAAAGAAATGTCTTCCCTTGGGGGATGAGGTAAGTTTCAAAAGAGGCGCTGTAATGATTTTTGACGAGGAAACCGCTAAGAATTATGACGAATGGCTAAAAACCCCGCAAGGGCATTATATTGACAAAAGGGAAAAAACCCTGATCCTTGAGTTGATAGCGCCCCGGCGGGGAGAGAAGTTGCTTGATGTAGGATGCGGCACAGGTGAACACCTGCTCTTTTTTAAAGACAGAGGCTGCGACGTGACCGGTATTGAGCCTTCCGTTCCCATGCTGAGAATCGCCAGGCAAAAGCTTGGCAATAACGTTGAGCTTTACCCGGGAAGGGCTGAAGAGCTTCCCTTTTCCGACAATGAATTTGACATTGTTTCTCTTATTGCCTCTTTAGAATTTACCGATGATCCGGCAAAGGCAATCGGCGAGGCCATAAGGGTCTCCCGCGGACGTGTTTTCTTTGGCGTCCTGAACAGTTGCTCTTTTAAGGCTATCCAAAGAAGATTCGGGGGATTGTTTCGGCCTTCCTTTTATCGGAAAGTCCATTTTTCCCACATCTATGGATTAACGGGCATGGTAAGGCAGTTCCTGCCTGATGTGCGTATCCAATGGGGAAGCGTCATTTTTTTACCTGCCGGCTGGTACGGATTTGCTGTCGGGCTGGAAGAGACAATCCCCGTAATGAAAAATCCCTTCGGCGCTTTTCTGGGCATTTCTTTTCCCGTGACTTTTAATCTGATGACCGTACAGGATATTATCGGCGATCCCTTCAAAATGAAGGCGAAAAGCGGGCAGCCTATACAGGGGACCGTGAGAGAAATCATAGAATGATGGCGGCTCCGTATTATTACGGGGTGTATCAATTGCCTGGCGCCAGCTTACTCGTGACGTTATCGTTAATCCAGTGTGGATCCCACCACTCCACCGGGTTGATAAACTGACCGCCCGCCAGCATGCCGAAATGAAGATGGTCGCCGCCCGCAAGGCCCGTCATGCCGGTATTTCCGATTACATCGCCCTTTTTTACCTGCTGGCCCGCCTTGGCGTTTATTACCGACATGTGTCCATAGATACTGAAAATTCCGAAACCGTGGTCGATGAGAACCGTATTGCCGTAAATGCCGAGATTGCCGGTATACATGACGATCCCGTTGTTGCTTGCTTCCACGGGCGCATTGGCCAGAGAAGCGAGATCAACGCCTAAATGTATGCTTTCCCCGATTACCTTGTTTCCATACAGGTAGGCTCTTTTATCCGCGAACTGCGCCATGGGTGAGGCGTCTTTCATCCGGAGGAAAGTTCCCTCCCAGAGTTGCTGAGGCACAGATTTCCGGCACATTTCCCTGATGCGCTTCTCATTATCATTCCGCATTGGACCGTTCACATAGATAAATATTTCCAGCGGGCTTTTCCCCTGTAATTCTGGAGGCAAGGGCTGAAAATCGGGCATCTTTTGATTGAGAAAACTGTCGGACAATTTCATCTTGTCGCTGCGGAATTTCTTCTTTCTGATAAGAGCAGAGAGGGCGATGGACGTTTCGTTTCCTCCTGAGTCACGGGCAATCAATCTGAGGCCCGTTACTTTTCCCGCCGCGTCTGCCGGCAGGCCGAAATAGGTGATTGTTGCCGGCTTACCGGCGAAAATCGCCGGGTATCCCTGGGAAAAATCATTGTTTACCATTACCCCGCTCGTAACCGTCGGTTCGGAAGTTCTGAAAGCGACTACGGCGCATCCGCCGGGATTAATGTTATTCACAGGTGTAAGCAGATATATCTGCGGCGGTGTTAGATCAATGGTTACGGTTCTGGTGATAATCGTTTCATTTTTACTGAGGGAGTAATCTACGGCGGAAACGGTCAGCATGGCTGGGCCATCGTGGAGTTTCAGGTCAAGGGGGGCAACAATTACGGTAACCGGCTTATTCTTTACCCCCTTTTGCGGAAATGTGGAAGCGGCAAGGACATGTGATTTGTTTTCCTGGCTTAAGGTGACGGATATGCTGCGAAGGCCGGTTTTAAGGTCTCCGAAGGAAATATTGATTGCCTTTTGCCGCCCGATTGAGCTTATCTCCTCGCCGAATTTAATGACAGGCTTCTCGCCTTCGCCTATGGTGTTAAAAAACCACCACCCGCCTCCTATGACTATAACGGTCAGAAATGCCAGAACCCAGACATATGTTTTTACGATTTTCATCAGATACCTCAAAAAAGAATCAATGCGCTGCGCAAGCTTATAGTGATTTTTTACTCCCTTTGCAAGTTAAAAACAGGCATTACCGAAGGGAATCATTGCTTGATATTGTTTTTTATTGGTGAAAAAGAAATTGAAACTATTTTGCAGTATATTAAGGAAGAAAGCTATGACAGGTCGTCCATGCGGTGTAATTTGATTGGGGTCGGACCAAGCTAAATTCCTGATATTTTGCAGTAATGTGCTCTGGAGGCAGCAGATTTTACGGCTATAATGAGTTTTTTGGCAGGAAAACGCTCATTATACGGAATCCGCTTAGCTCCGCCGTTCGGTTTGAAAAATTAATAATGCCCGTGCGCGAGAAAGTGGGACTCTGGTAAGAAAATAAGTAATTCATCTCATGTAGATAGCAACGACGCGGGAAGATAGTAGAATGAATGGAGGATAAAGAATGTCGACGCCGATCAAGATTTTCATTGGAAAAACAG
>DATESZ010000269.1:0-5134 GCA_035283845.1 Syntrophales bacterium
CTTTGACAAAATTGCTCATGCCGCCCGTAGAAAGCACCCGGTCGGCCAAGGCAATCACCTCCGGCCGGTTCTCCGGATGGACGATGATTTTTGCCTCAGGGTGAAGGCGTTTCTGCTCCAGAATCATCTCCGGCAAAATGCGGGCATGGGTGGGACAGAACCCCTTCCAGGAGATAAACTCCCGTCCTGCCTGGGCGGAGACATAATGGGCAAGATACTTATCGGGGACAAAGATTACTTCTTCATCCTCCGAAAATGCCTCCCTGGCGATCTTTGCGGCGTTGGTGGAGGTGCAGCATATATCACACTCCGCCTTCACCTCCGCCGATGTATTCACGTAACACAACACCTTTGCACGGGGATGAAGGGCCTTCAGTTTCCGGAGCTGATCGGCATTGATCATATCCGACAGGGGACAGGAAGAATCCCGATCCGGAAGCAGCACTCTCTTTCGCGGTGAAAGGATCTTTGCCGTCTCCGCCATGAAATGAACGCCGCAGAAAACGATCACGTCGGCATCCGTTTTTGAGGCAGTAATACTTAAGCCCAGAGAATCGCCGACATAATCGGCAATATCCTGCACTTCCGGGATCTGGTAGTTATGCGCCAGGATAACGGCATTTTTCTCCTTTTGAAGTTTTTTTATATTTTCAACAAGCTGCATGGATAACCTCTTCGATTGTCCCCCCGCCCAGCACATAATCATGGTGGTAAAATACCACTGCCTGCCCCGGCGTTACAGCCTCCTCTTCTTCCTGAAATAAAACCTTTATCCTGCCATTTTCAAAGGCAACACGGCATTTGGCGGCCCTTCTCCGATATCTTATCTTGGCGTGGACCTGAGAGGGCCAGTTTTCCGCGATAATATTCAAGTCTTCCGCCATCAGTCCTTTCGCCCTCAACGCCGCCTTTTCTCCCACGACAATGCGATTCTCAACCACATCAATGGAAAGCACATATAGCGGAACGGAATGCGCAATCCCCAAACCGCTCCTCTGGCCGATGGTATAATAAGCAATCCCTTTATGAGTTCCCAGCCTTTTCCCTTTCATGTCAACGATGGGGCCAAGCCTGATCCCGCTCATCCGCCGGGAAACAAAATCCGGATAATTATGCCTGCCCACAAAACAAAGATCCTGGCTTTCCAGCTTTTCCGCCACGGGCAGTTCAGCCTTCCTCGCTATACTTCTCACCTCTTCCTTTGTCAAGGAAGCCAGGGGAAAAAGGACCCGGCTTAGCGCTTCATAGGGAATCGCATAGAGAAAATAGGTCTGATCCTTTACCTTGTCTTTCGGCCTTTTCAAGAAGAATCTTTCTTTTTCCCGCTCAATTTTTGCGTAATGTCCCGTGGCAATATAATCAAAACCCAGAGCCGACGTCTTCTCCAAAAGGCTGCCGAATTTCAGATAGCGGTTACAGTCGATGCAGGGATTCGGCGTTCTTCCGCGCCCGTATTCGTCAATGAACTTGTGAATAATTTTATCCTCAAGTTCCCCTGAGAAATCAAAAACATAATGGGAGAAATCAAGCCTGTCGCATACCCTCCTCGCATCATCTATAGCATCCGGACCGCAGCACCTTGCCTCCCCGCCGTTTTCGGCGCCAAAACACATGGTGATGCCGGTGACATCATACCCTTCATTTTTAAGCAGAAAGGCGGCAACGGAAGAATCAACGCCGCCGCTCATCGCAACTGATACTTTCTTTTTCATCATCCAAGAGCTTTCTTATAAAGAGGCGAGATGGAACGTAATTTTTCCACAATGCCCGGCAGCGCTTCCAACACCCTGTCAATATCCTCTTCCGACGTATATCTGCCTAAGGAAAAGCGCAGGGCGCCGTGAGCAAATTCGTGGGGCAGACCGATTGCCGTCAGCACATGCGACGGTTCCACGCTGGACGAAGAGCAGGCGGAACCGGAAGAACAGGCGATGCCGATCATATCCATCGTCAAAATCATCGCCTCCCCTTCGATATATTGCACGCAGACATTGACGTTGTTGGGAAGACGCTTTGAGGGATGTCCGTTTAAGCTGGTATGCTCTATCCTTTCCAAGATGCCGCGGATAAATTTGTCGCGAAGTCCTGTTATCCTTTCCCTTTCCCCGTCAAGAGACCTTGCCGCCAATTCCACCGCCTTTCCCAGACCGACGATACCGGGGACATTGTGTGTGGACGCCCTCCTCCCTCTCTCCTGCTCTCCTCCGTGCATAAAGGAATTAATCTTTGTGCCTTTTTTCACATAGAGGATGCCGACCCCCTTGGGCCCGTAGAGTTTATGACCCGAGGCGCTTAAAAGCGACACCCCTAATTCGTCAACATCGATGGGAAGATGACCGAAGGTCTGGACGGCATCGGTATGGAAAGGGACCCCCCTTTCCCCGGCAATCCGCCCTATTTCAGATACAGGCTGAATGCTCCCTATCTCATTATTGGCATGCATAATGGAAATCAGAACGGTTTTATCCGTAATGGCTTTCTTCACTGCTTCGGGATCTATAATTCCCAATCCGTCCACGGGCAGATAGGTCACCCGGAAACCCTGTTTTTCCAGATAGCGACAGGTCTCAAGAACCGCATGATGCTCAACTACGGTGGTAATAATATGGTCGCCTTTATCCCGGCGGGCATAGGCCACGCCCTTCAAGGCAAAATTATCGCTTTCCGTTCCCCCGCTGGTAAAAACAATTTCCTCGGGAGCAGCGGAAATAAAAGAAGCGATCCTATCTCTTACCTCTTCTATCGCCCTTTTCGCCTCTTGACCGAAGGTATGAAGGCTGGAGGGATTACCGAAAATTTCACCGAAATAAGGAAGCATCTCCGTTACTACTTCCGGGTCGGTCGGTGTCGTTGCTGCATTATCAAGATATATGCGTTTCATTATCCAATCCTTATAATTATCGGTACGCAGCCCTGTGGCAGCGTTCTCAGATATCAAATATCGTGCATCAGCGCTTTTTCAGCCTTTTCCCGGTTTATTGCCAACAACTGTTCCAGAGTAAAAGAATTCAGCGTCTCGGCAATTTTACCGCCCAGAACCACCCATACGTCGCGGCTTGCACAAATGGGGACACGGGGACAGGCGCTGACATCCTTAACACAGTCCACTAAGCCGCAATCTCCCTCCAGGACATCAACTATCTCCCTTAAGGTAATCTCTGATGGCGGTCGGGCAAGACTATACCCTCCCCGGGCGCCGCGGCTTGAATTTATAAGACCGATGCCTTTCAAGGGTATGGTAATAAGGCTCAAGTATTTCCCCGACATACTCTCGCCTCTGGCAATATCTTTCAAATAAGTATAGCCCTTGCCATAATTTTGTGCTAAAGCAAGCATCAACCTGACCCCATATTGTGATCTCGTCGAAATCTTCATGAAGTATAACCAGTTTCTATTTACTACTATTGTCAGTATTTCGATAGTAATTAAAGCATGGCGAAGGTTCTGTCAAGAGAAAACTTAAAGATATTGCCGGCTGTCATTCAATAATGATTGACATTCTGCCGATGGCGCGGATAGTGTCGCGCTCATAATGGATCCGGTAAAAGGCGCTTAAATATGCAGTTAGAGACGAAAGCGGAAAGCGAAGGCAAGGTTCTCTCCGTTAATATAAGCGAAAAAAAAGGCGAAAAGAAAAAAAATGTCGGCGTTTGCCGGCTGGTAAAAGGCTGGGGCATAACCGAAGACGCCCATTCCGGCAACTGGCACAGACAGATAAGCCTCCTTTCAAAAAAAAGTATTGAAAAAATAAGAGAGAAGGGCTTGCCGGTAAATTACGGCGACTTTGCGGAGAATATTTCCATTGAAGGCTTAGAGCCTTATCTTTTGCCTGTCGGCACAAAACTGGCGATCGGGGAAAAGGCAGTAATCAGGATCACTCAGGTGGGAAAGGAATGCCACGAAAGGTGCAATATTTTTTACCAGGTGGGAGATTGCGTTATGCCGAGAGAAGGGGTTTTTGCCGAGGTGCTTGAAGAGGGCGAGGTAAAGGTAGGCGATGCCGTCAAACCCATCCCTGGGCTTTCTCCGTGAACAAAATGCTTGCAATATCTAAAACGGTAGTATAGAAGGCGAGTCCATTTCAGTCAACAAGACTCCTTTCCCGAGCCCGATGCTTGGGATATAGAGCCGAGAGGAGGCAGTAATTTGAGAAGATACGAGACAATATTTATTACCTACCCTGAATTGCCCGAAGAAGAAATCAACGGTCTGATTGAACGCTACGACGCCCTCGTAAAGGGTGGAAATGGCACGGTCATCAAAGTCGAAAAGTGGGGCAAAAGAAAACTTGCCTACGAAATCAACAAGCAGACAAGAGGTTATTATGTGCTTATTGATTTTGCCGGTGGCGCTGCCGTTGTCACCGAGCTGGAAAGAAACCTGAGGATCGGTGACAAGATACTGAAATACATGACGATTAAAACCCAGGAGAGGGTAACCACGCAGGATATTGAAAAAGAGATGACTCCTCCTGAAATTGCCGAAGAAAAGGGCGAAGAGAGCCCTCCGTCGGAGCTGGAAAAGCCGGCAACTTATGAAACCGCCGAGGCCACAGAAGATACGACGGTCGCCGACAAGGAAAACGAAAGCACTTCGCCTGAACCTGCCGACAAGGAGGAGGAATAACAGATGACAGCACAGGAAAGAAACTCAAAAGAACATAGACCGCAGAAAAAATTTTTTCATAAGAGGAAGTTCTGTAAATTCTGCAACGACTCCAGTCTCAAAATAGAATACAAACAGCCTGGTTCATTGAAAGATTTTCTTACAGAAAGAGGGAAAATAATGCCCAGGCGGATTACGGGCAGTTGCGCGAAACATCAGAGGGAATTGTCAGTGGCCATTAAACAGGCCAGGATGATAGCGCTTTTACCCTATGTCGCTGCGGAAGGCAGGTAACAACTACTCAGGAGCCAGCAGCCAGAATTCAGGAGTCAGAATGAAAATGAAACCCCAAAAGTGGCTAAAGTGAGCTAAAGTTTGAAGTTCTTTCCCCTTAACTTTGATGACCTCGTAAAAAGTCCGAAATCTCCTCCCCCTTGACGGGGGAGGGTTAGGGTGGGGGTGGTAAGTAACCGTATTACCGCATGTTATTTCCCCCTCCCCTTAATCCCCTCCCGCCAGGGGCTGGGCT
>DATESZ010000270.1:0-4818 GCA_035283845.1 Syntrophales bacterium
TGGGATTGCGAACCCCGTAAGACATCAACGATATGGCCGGCGCCGAATCGCTCGCCCGTCCGCTTGACGCAGGAAAGGAACATCTGGACAGGTATGGTGATATCAGTCAGGTCTTTTCGTTCGATCCGGCAGTTGTCGCACATCCCGCAATTATCAATGGCATGGGTCTCGCCGAAATAATTCAACAGAGGGACGCGGCGGCACAGGTCCGTCTCGGCAAATCCCAGGAGGTTGCTGAGCAGGATATTGGCAACCCTTTGTTCCTGCTCATCTTTCTGCTGAATGAAGTAATTGATTTTTTGAATATCCCCGTAGCCGAACAGCAGGAGGCAATGGGCCGGCAGACCGTCCCGCCCGGCCCGGCCGATCTCCTGATAATACGTGTCAATGCTCTTGGGAAAGTCATAATGGACAACGAATCGGACATTCGACTTGTTGATTCCCATGCCGAAGGCGATCGTCGCCACTATGATCCGGATGTCGTCCCGGGTAAACAATTCCTGATTTTGCGTGCGCTCCCTGTCCGATAAGCCCGCATGGTAAGGCCTGACAGAATAACCCCTCCGGGCGAGGGTGGCATACAGATCGTCCGTCTGCCGGCGGGAGAAGCAATAGATAATGCCGGATTCATTGGGATATTGATCGATAAACTCAAGGGTCTGCTCGAGCGCTGATGTTTTCGGGGCTACTTCCAGGAAGAGGTTCGGGCGATTGAAGCTGCCGATAAATTCGTTGACCGCCGTTATTTGCAGGGATTTTCTGATGTCTTCCCGGACCCGCGGTGTGGCCGTGGCCGTCATGGACACGCAGACAGCAGCGGGAAAGGCGGAACGGACCTCCATCAACTGCCGGTATTCCGGGCGGAAATCGTGACCCCATTCAGAAATGCAATGGGCCTCGTCAACGGCGAAGCAGTCAACCCGCAATGACGACAACAGTGCCATCGTCCTCGGCGCCAGCAGCGCCTCCGGGGCCATGTAAAGCAATTTGACGGCGCTTTTTCTGAGCCGTTCCACGTGACTCCGGTATTGCTCGGCGGTTAATGTACTATTCAAAAAGACCGCCGGAACGCCGCATTCTTTCAACTGGTCCACCTGGTCTTTCATGAGGGAGAGGAGCGGCGAAACCACTATGGTCAACCCTTCAAAGAGAAGCGCCGGTATCTGATAGCACAGGGATTTGCCTCCCCCCGTGGGCAGCACGACCAGGGCATCCTGCTTGTCCAGAAGATGAACGATAACCTCTTCCTGGAGGGGCCAGAAAGTGTCATAGCCGAAAATGCGCTTGAGGATGGACTTTGCCTGGCTGATCTGAACGCTCATGTTTTTTTCTATGAATTCATCTTCCAGTTGCGATGAAAGGGGAACGCGCCCGGCAGTTAAATCGACAGCAGTCGGTGAGAATCCAGTTCGGCAATGAGGAGTACCGTTTGAATTGCTCTCCATTCGGTCCTTTGCCGCGCTCCATCTCGTCGAGATTGACGCCGATGTCCTTCGTCTCGACGTGGCCTACCGGAACTCCCTTCCGGGTGATGTTGAGATCCGGCACGCCGCAGGCGATCCGGCGCGGGGTTCGTTCGTGGCGTCAATGCCTTTGTCGCAAGCCTCTAAGAGGGCTTCCAAGGCGGTGCGATGCGTGTGTTCCGTGGAGTCGCCTTTCTCAAGGTTCTTCCTGAGCTCTCTGATGTATTCCGCAAAAGAGTTCATCTCCCCCGCATCCCTCCCACCTGTTCGAGTATCCTGTGGACGCATGTTCTTTATCTCTTCATCCGGCTTTCATTTTTTCCCGAGAAAAATTGATGCATTTTTATCCAATTCGATCATGTGATTCTCCTCACAGGTAAAGATGCTTGCCTCTTATACCAACTTGTATTTTTAGACAAGGAGATTGATTGAAAGATAAGCCGATAATGTCTGTTTACTTAAGAAAGATCAAATGATCCTCCGATATTGGTCCCCAACATGGTCAAATCTCCCCTGCCCCTCTTTGCCAAAGAGGAGAATAAGAGTGGCCTTTGACACCATCTGTGGGAATACACCGGATATGATAACCATTTCCTCTTGACATAAAACCGTCTTTCCTCCAATACTGCCGAAACAAAAAGCAAGTCCCTGTCCAACAAACAAGTGCCCCCATGAAACCCTCATGACGGTGCCCGACACAAAGGAGAATGAAAATTACCCCTCCCCTTCCCCCTCCCTCAAGAGACTGTGTCATAATAGGGAAGGGGTTAGGGGTAGGGTGAAAGGTATTTTCAGATGAAATTTAGCGTATACATCTCAACGTCCCTGATGATCATCGCGTCCGTCTTCCTTTTTCCGGGCTTTCTTTTCCCGGAGTACGCCTGGAGTTCTGACGTCTCCGGCAAGGGCTCCCTTCGGGAAGCTCCGCCGATTCAGGAGAACAATCTCCAGGACTCTCCCGAAAAGATGATCGGCAAATCCTCCCATATTCTCCTCGTCCGGAATATGAACCCGACCTCGATTGACATCAGGATTTTTGCCCTGGAAAAAAGAAACGGCCGCTGGCAGAGTCCTTTTGCCGCCGTGGACGGCGTCATCGGAAGGAACGGCTTTGCGGCGCCGGGAGAAAAACGAGAAGGAGACGGCAGGACCCCTTCGGGCATATTCCCGCTGGGGACGGTCTTCGGCTATCAAGCGTCCTTCCCTACGAGGATGCCCTATCGGCAGGCCACCGTTGATGATCTCTGGGTTGATGACGTTCATGCCGATGATTACAACCGCTGGGTCACACGGGGAACGACGAAAGCCTCTTCGTTTGAGAAGATGAGACGCGACGACAATTTATACAAACTCGGCGTTGTCGTCGAATATAACACAAATCCCGTTGTTAAAGGGTATGGAAGCGCCATCTTTTTTCATCTCTGGAGAGGAAAGGGACTAGCGACGGAAGGTTGCGTTGCCCTGTCGGAAGAGGATCTCATCAAGATCGTACGGTGGCTGGACCCGGCGACTGGACCCCTCGTCGTCATGGGAACAAGCGTAATGATTGGAGGGTATTGAGAAACGAAACGACGAACACTATTTGCACTGGCCTGTCTGATTTTAATCGGCCAATTGCTGCTCCCCGCTCATTGCCGAAGCGAAAGCACAATGCCGGAAAGTTTTGTGGATGTGAAAGAGGTTATCACCTCCCTGCAGCTTGATATTCGCTACTACGGTCCTCACAATTTCGTCGGCGAGCGAATCGATGGCTACAACGCCCCCAAATGCATCCTTACGAGGAAGGCGGCGGCGGCACTCGCAAATGTCCAGAGAGAGCTTGAGGCGTTTTCCCTGTCGCTCAAGATTTATGACGGCTATCGACCTCAGCGGGCGGTGGATCACTTTGTCCGGTGGGCAAAAAACGTCAAGGACATAAGGACCAAACGGGAGTTTTATCCTACGCTGGAAAAGCGGGATCTTTTTAAGGATGATTATATCGCCGCTAAATCAGGGCATTCCCGTGGCAGCACCGTTGATCTCACCATTGTCGCCCTCCCGGTATCCGAGCAAGCCCCCTATCTTCCGGGAGAGAAACTTGAGGCATGCTATTCCCCCGTGGAGGTGCGCTTCAAGGATAACGGCCTCGACATGGGAACAGGGTTTGACTGCTTTCACGAGCTATCCCATACGGCGAACGGCAAGGTCGGGCAGCGGCAGCGGATCAACCGGCTGCTGCTCAAAACGATCATGGAAAAACATGGTTTCATGAATTACGAAAAAGAGTGGTGGCATTTTACTTTGCGTGATGAGCCTTTTCCAACAACCTATTTCGATTTTGCCATCAAATAACGCTCCCGTTCCATGACCAGCTCCAAAAGGGTATGTTATAGGGCGGAAAGGAGATAAGGAGCTGACTCTCATGAACATCAAGTCATCAAAATTTTTCAGATCATATGGGTTTTCGATTCTGCTGATCGTCTCCATCGGCATCGGCTCCCTATTGGGAATCGTCCTGAAAAAGGAAGCCGTTCACTTCAAGCCCTTTGGGGATGTCTTTCTGAACCTCCTCTTTACCGCCATTGTTCCCCTGGTGTTTTTTTCCATCGCCTCGGCCGTTGCCGGCATGTCCAATGTAAGGCGCCTGGGCAAGATCCTCTCTTCCATGCTGTTCGTGTTTATCCTGACAGGAATGGTTGCCGCGGCGATTATGGCCGTTGCCGTGCAGTTTTATCCGCCGGCGGCGGGGATCAGTCTGGCTCTGCCTGTTCCTACCGGTCTGGAGCAGTTTACAACCTCCGAACAGATCGTCAATGCCTTTGCAGCGCCTGATTTCCTCAATATCCTGTCGAAGAAGAACATGCTTGCTCTGATCATTTTCTCCATCCTCGTCGGGCTGGCCACATCTTCCGTCGGGGAAAAGGGAAATGCCTTCGCCGCCGTTCTGTCCTCCGCGAACGAGGTGATGATGAAGCTCATCTCTTACATAATGTTTTATGCGCCCGTCGGGCTATGCGCTTATTTCGCTTATTTCATCGGGGTATACGGCCCTGAACTCCTGGGGTCCTATCTGAGGTCCATGGAACTCTATTACCCCATCACCATCCTCTATTTTTTCATTGCCTTTTCCCTCTACGCATATCTTGCCGCCAGGGGAATCGGTGTGCGAACGTTCTGGAAAAACATCATCCCGCCGTCGCTCACGGCCTTGGCTACGGGGAGCAGCGTGGCGGCCATCCCCTCAAACCTCGATGCGGCGAACAAGACGGGTATCCCCAAGGATATCAGCGAGATCATCATTCCCATTGGCGCAACCATTCACATGGAAGGTTCCTGCCTCGCTGCCGTCCTGAAAATCGCCTTTTTATTCGGGTTA
>DATESZ010000271.1:0-17369 GCA_035283845.1 Syntrophales bacterium
GTTTTGGCTACCGTATTAACCATCTCCATAACTTTTTTAATAGACGGGCTCTCTCCTACCACTTCATCGGGAAGCAATAGCTCTTCTATCTTTTGGCGCAGTTGAATGTTTTCCGTAACGAGCCTTCTTTGCTCAATGGCATTCCTGATCAGCCTGCTCAAGTCGTCGGGATCAATCGGTTTGGTAACGTAATCAAAGGCCCCTTCCTTAAGGGCCTGGATGGCCGTATCCACAGTGGCATAGGCAGTGATTATAATGGTAACAATATTCTTATCAATCTGCTTAATGCGATTCTGGAGTTCTATGCCGTTCATTCCCGGCATCTTGATGTCCAGCAGGATAATGTCCCATGAATCTTCTTGAATCTTCTTTAAGGCACCGGTAGCTTCAGCGGCTGTATCAGCCCGATAACCATCAATCTTGAACCATTGACAAAGAGAATCCCTCACTGAAGCTTCATCGTCAACGATTAGTATTCCTATTTCTTCCGGTTTCATTTCACTAATTCCTTATATTATGCATCATATAATGCATCAAACTACTCGTAAGTCTATAAGTTTAAGCGTCCCCTATGGCATCCGGCACCCGTGGCAGGGTAATTGTTACTTCCGTGCCCATCCCCTCTTCAGACTTTTCCACAATTGTGCCCCCGTGCTGTTTTATAATGCCGTAAACTACGGAAAGGCCAATGCCGATATTTTTTTCCGATTTCTTAGTGGAGAAGAACGGTTCGAATATATGGGGAAGAGCATCTTTGGGGATTCCTTTCCCGTTGTCTATTACCATAATCTGGATATGATCTTTATTGCTGCAATAATCGGTCCTAACAACTATCCTTCCACCTCGCGGTGTAGCCTCGATGGAATTGATAATCAAAGCAATCAGCACTTGCTGAATAGCGCCTGCATCGCAATTAATATAGTCATTGCCCTCGCCCTGTTCTATTATAAGCTTAAGCTCATTCATTTCGGCGCTATGCCTGATTATGCCAATAGTGGTATCGATAATTTCATTCAGGTGCACCGCTTTTAAAGCCCCAGGGGTTCTTTTTGTAAAGATAAGTAGATTTTTAACGACATCACCGCATCTTTGCGCCTCTTCGCTAATGACACGAAGATTTTTATTAACTATCTCTAAAGTGTCAGTATCCCCTTTCCCTTGATCTAAATATTTACATGAAAGTTTTGCATAGGAGAGAATCCCCGAAAGGGGATTGTTGATTTCATGAGCCACCATTGCCGAAAGCTTTCCCAAGGAGGCCATCTTTTCTGATAATATCAATCCGGACTGAGTTTTCTTAAGTTCCTCAGTTGATAACTTCAATTCCTCTGTCATCTTATTGAAAGAATCCGCCAGGATTCCCAGCTCATCCCGGGAATTTATATCAACCTTATAGTCCAAGTTGAGATTGGCCACTTCTCTGGTGGCTTTGTTAAGCTTTTTTATGGGGCTGTGGATCATTTTCCGAATAAAACAGCCCTTAACCAGCGCCGCTAAAAATATCAGAATAGTTGAGTAGATAATCATCTTGTTTCTGGTTACGATTATCTTTTTATCTCCCTTATCCAGAGACAGTTTAACATCCAGGATACCCAACAATTTCTCTTTGGGAGAGTGGGCGTGACAAGGAGCATTAAAGCATTCCGGCCCATTTTCGATAGGGTTAATTAGCCCCATAATTCGGTATCCGTCAGGGGATTTTATAGTTCGGGTGCGGTCTTTGGTGGGAATAACCCCCTTTGCCGGCTCTTCCGCATGACAAACATAACACTGTTCCGCTCTTTTATCCACAACTTTGCCTATTTCTTCAGGTCTGTCAGAAAAGGCGATTTTCCCCATTTTGTTATAAATTCGTATCCCTTCAAAGGCATCTCCCTTACCGATACTCCGAATCGTGTTGGCTAAATCACCCCGGCGATTTTCCAGCATGCTGTTATAAGTGGCCCGTTTGACAATATTGCTAACCTGGACTGCATTGCTGACCATATCTTCCCGAAATAGGTCGGTAAAGAAATAGATGTTGACATAGGCGATAATCCCAAAAGATAATATAAGTAAGGCAACAAGCAAGATAAAGAATTTTACACTGATCAAATTGGCAACAGCAACAATTCTATTAAATATATTTTGATATCTCATAATTAAGTGCCATACGAAAAGATGCATCAGTATAGCAGGTGATTTTGATTTGGCAACAGGAAAAGTAAAAACAGCGCATTCCCCCCTGTCCGACATGTCTGACATTGGCCTTGACTATTCACATGTCATAAATTAGGATTTATATAAAAACAGTACTGATTCGGAGTGAATATGAGTTAAAGACAGGAACGCCCGAATCATAAGTTTTTAGAGGTGTGAAAGCTTGCGTATCAACCTCATTTCAAAATTGACCATATCCACAATTATTATCCTGCTCGTCTTCATGGTTCTCTTTGCTTACATAAATATCGCCACGCTAAGGACACTCCTGCTGAATGCAGCCATTTCCGACGCCGATAAGCTGAGCGAAACAATCATTAAAACCACTCATTATGAAATGCTGGAAGACAACAGAAAGCGGGCCTACGAAATGATGGAAGAGGTGGGCACCCTTCAGGGCATAGAGCGTATAAGGATGATAAATAAAAGCGGTCTCATAACTTTCTCTACACAGAAAAAGGAAATTGGCGGGTTCCTCGACAAAAAGGAAGCAGGCTGTAACATGTGCCACGCAAGCCGTGACCCGGAAGTGCATACCTCCGCCATGAACAGGAGTCGGGTTTTCTTTGATAAAGAGGGTAGGCAAGTAGTAGGAATGGCCAAAGCCATTTACAACGAAAAAAACTGCTACACTTCATCCTGTCACTTTCACCCGTCGCGACAGAGGATATTGGGAGTTCTTGATATCATTGTTTCCCTGGAAAATATGCGCACATTAATCAATGATTATCGTAACAAGATCATTTTCCTGACAAGCTATCTTTTATTGTCCGTTTCCCTGGCCATAACATTATTCACCCATCGCCTGGTAAACCGCCCGATCAAGAATCTTTTAACGCAAACCAAAAGAATAGCCCGTGGAGATCTCGATACTTTTGTCAAAAGTGCTTCAAGTGATGAGATGGGGGAACTGTCCGAAGCCTTCAATCAGATGACCCAAAGCCTCAGGAGCGCCAGAAGTGAGTTGGAAGAATGGGGGAAGAATCTCGAGGCCAAGGTTGAAGAAAGGACCCGTGAAATCAAGCAGATTCAAAATCAGTTGATCCGTTCGGAAAAATTAGCATCCCTCGGAAAACTTGTGGCTGGCATTGCCCATGAAATCAATAATCCTCTAACGGGCATTTTGATGTTCGCCACTCTTGCAGACCGGAATCCAGAGCTGGCCCCAACCCTTAAAGGTGACATAGATGTTATCATTAGAGAAGCCAAGAGGTGCGCGAAGATAGTAAGGGGACTGCTTGATTTCTCCCGTGAATCGATTCCGAAAAAGAAACCTTCGTCCCTCAACAATATCATGGATGCAACGCTGGATCTCATCGGCCACCAATCGAGGTTTCATAATATCAAGATCGTCAAGGACTACAAGGCGGATATGCCGCTTATTCCTTTAGACTCGGATCAGATTGAACAGGTTTTCATCAACATGCTGCTGAATGCCAGCCAATCCATGCCCAACGGCGGCGATATCCATATCAAAACATATACCGAAGATGGCGACAATATCTGCCTTGAAATAACAGATACAGGGGAAGGCATTGCTGAGGAAGATATGGAAAAGATATTTGATCCCTTTTTCACCACGAGAAGCGACAGGGGCACTGGTTTAGGGCTCTCCGTTTCCTTCGGGATCATTGAGAGGCACGGCGGCAAGATTGAAGTGCGAAGTAAGCTAAACGAAGGCGCAACATTTACCATCAAGTTGCCTATGTATCCGCATGAACAAGAATCAAGAACGTCGAGCAGTCTTTTAAAGCCTACCTAAATCCCTCATTAATGAGTTGGAAAAATCATCCTCACGTATATTTTTTTATACACCCTGAGAGTTAGAGAATATATTTCATAATTTACATGGGTTATAAAAAATAGTCCCCTGTCTTTCCCCCCTTTTCTCATTCCTGCCGTGTATAAAGATTCTATACATCATCAAAGCTATATATTTAATAATATGCAATAAATTAAATGCAGTACAGTGTGACGACAATCATGATTTTCATGGCATATGCATTGCAGTAAGGAAATGATAAGGGAAGGTAAAGTAATGTGAACAATTATGAAATAGCAATAAGGAGGATGCCATGAAAACCATAATGCAAATCATAGCAGTCTCAGGGGCCATTACTTCTCCGGCTATCGCCGGTGAAGGTTTGGAATCAACTGGGAGCAGCCTGCTGGTAATTCTCTTCTTGGGATTCGGCGCCCTGATCGTTGTATGTCAATTGGTACCTGGTTTAGTGCTTTTCTGCTCCATGATCAAGGGACTTTTTTCAAGGTCAGTAAAAAAACCCATGCCGGTCACAGGGAACACCGCAGAAAACGCTCACTGATTGCCAAAATCCCCGGAAATATCCGGGAAAGGGGGGAGAAAGATCATGTTAGGACTTCTCATCGCAGACAAAGATGCGGAAGCCCGGAATCAGATGGCAAATCTTCTTATCGAAGCTGGATATGATATTATGGTTACTAATTCGGCGGCACAAGCCATTCACGGCGTTTTGAACAAAACCACCCAGATACTGTTGCTGGGAAGGGAACTGAATGAATTCACTTCGGCGGAACTGGTGCCTCTTTTGAAGAAATGCAATCGCAATCTGATGATTATTCTGGTTGCCGATGACACCCCGCTGCCCTTGATGAGGAAGGTGCGCAAAGAAGGCATTTTCTATCATGCCCTCCGGCCGGTAGAACCGGAAGGAAGAGAGGAGATCAAGCAGGCTGTAAAATGCGCCATTGAATGTCTCGCAAAAACTCCATTGGGGCAAAAGCCCATTGAATGTAAAAAGAGTGGATTCTTAAGCAAGTATTTGCATCTGCCGGTTCCCGAGGTGCGCAGAAAGAAGTTTTCCGTAAATCATAAAGAAAGGAGTCTTTAGTTATGCTTGTAACCAGAAGAGGTTTTTTGAAGATCACGGGGACGGTACTGGCCACAAGCGGCATCGGAATAAGTCTTAAGCCAGTATCCGCCTATGCAAAACCTTTGAAAATCAAGTATGCAAAGGAGACCACAACCATTTGCCCTTACTGTTCCGTGGGATGCAGCATCATTATATCCACCACAAATTATGGCAAGGTCCTCAACACGGAAGGCGATCCCGACAGCCCGATCAATGCCGGCGCCTTATGCAGCAAAGGAAGTTCTCTATACCAGATGAGCGCCAACAATAGCAATCGTCTGGATAAGCCGCTCTATCGGGCGCCTTTTGCGAGCGATTGGAAAGTGGTCTCCTGGGAATGGGCGCTTGATAAAATCGCCAGTAACGTCAAAAAAAGCAGGGACGAGAGTTTCCGGCTGACCAACAACAAGGGACAGTCGGTTAACCGTACCGAGGGCATCGCCTCGGTGGGCAGCGCCGCCATAGATAATGAAGAATGCTTTCTCTATCAGAAGTTTTTACGGGGGTTGGGTCTGGTCTACATTGAGCACCAGGCCCGTATCTGACACAGCGCAACGGTAGCGGCTCTGGCAGAGTCGTTCGGACGCGGCGCCATGACGAATCACTGGGTAGATTTCCAAAACAGTGATTGCATCTTAATTATGGGCAGTAATCCTGCCTCCAATCACCCCGTATCGTTCAAGTGGATAACCAAGGCGGTGGAAAGTGGGGCCAAGCTCATCTGTGTTGACCCGAGGTTTACGCAATCAGCCGCCAAGTCCCATATTTATGCCCCCCTCCGGTCAGGGACGGACATCGCCTTTCTGGGCGGCATGATAAACTACATTTTGGAGAATAATCTCATCCAGAAAGAATATGTAAAGAGTTACACCAACGCGGGCTTCCTGATTAATCCCGCTCTTAAACTTCCTGGTGACAATGACGGTGTCTTTTCCGGTCTTAAGGGAGAAGCATACGACAAAGCAACCTGGGCCTATCAAACCGATGCTGCAGGCATGATAAAGAAAGACAATACCCTGCAGGATCCCCAGTGCGCCTATCAACTTCTGAAGAAACAGTACTCACGATATACGCCGGGGATGGTATCACGAATAACGGGCACGCCTGAAGACAAGCTTCTCGAGGTTTACAGAGAATTTTCAAAAACGGGCCGGCCCGATAAGGCAGGGAACATACTTTATGCCATGGGTTGGACGCAACACACCGTAGGAACCCAGAACATTCGGGCCATGTCCATCATCCAGATGCTTTTGGGGAATATGGGCATAGCCGGCGGCGGCGTCCAGGCCCTTCGCGGCGAATCGAATGTCCAGGGTTCAACGGATTACGGGCTTCTCTTCCACATACTGCCTGGCTATCTGGGAGCGCCTCTGGCATCTCATACGAGTCTGAATGTCTATAATGAAAAGAGAACGCCCAAGACCACTGAACCAAACAGTTTGAACTGGTTGAAAAATTTCCCTAAATATAGCGCCAGCTACCTGCGTTCCGCCTACGGCATGAATGCTTCCCTGGAGGAAGCCTATTCCTACCTGCCCAAACTGGACGACGGTGTAGATTACTCATGGCTTTCTCTTTTCGACCAGATGTACAAGGGAAGGTTCAGCGGCTTCTTTGCCTGGGGGATGAATCCGGCGGTGAGCGGCGCCAACATTTTCAAGGTCAGGCAGGCCATGGCAAAATTGGATTGGATGGTGAACGTGAATCTTTTCGACAACGAAACAGGCTCTTTCTGGCATGGTCCCGGAATAGATCCGAAAAATATTAAAACGGAAGTTTTTATGCTTCCCTGTGCCTTCTCTCCGGAAAAGGAGGGGAGCGTCACCAACAGCGGACGGTTGATGCAGTGGCGCTACAAGGCCGTCGAACCGCCGGGAGAAGCCAGGCCTGACGCCGAGATCATCACAGATTTGTATTTTCGGATCAAGGAATTATACGAAAAAGAGGGGGGACCCCTCAAAGAAGCAATTACCAGATTAACCTGGAACTACGGCAGCTTAGTCATTGACGGCAGGTTGATACATGTCGATATCCACAGCGTGGCAAAGGAGATTAATGGTTATTTCCTGGAAGACAAGGTCGATCCAGCCAGCAAGAAAGCCTTTAAGAAAGGCGATCCTGTTCCTTCCTTTGCCTTCCTCCAGGATGATGGTTCCACTTCTTCCGGGAACTGGATGTACTGTAATTCCTATGCCGACAAGGGTAACATGGCGGCGAGAAGGGGTGTAAAAGACCCTACCGGAATCGGGCTGTGCTCTGAATGGGCCTGGAGCTGGCCCATGAACCGCAGAATCATTTATAATGGCGCGTCTGTCGACCTCAATGGTGTCCCCTGGGATGCAAAACGACCGGTAATAACATGGGATGGAACCAAATGGATTGGCGACGTGCCGGACGGAGTCGGCAACCCAGGTTCGGGAAGACCTCCTTTCATCATGAAGCCCGATGGTGTGGCAAGCATCTTCGGGCCTGGTTTGGCCGACGGCCCCTTTCCGGAGCATTACGAACCGCTGGAAAGCCCCCTGGCCAAAAATCCTATGTCAAACCAATTGCTCAATCCGGTGATCAAGAGATGGGACAAACCGGCTGTGGGAACGGAGATGGATGTCGCAAAAAGCTCCGATCCCCTGTTCCCCGTAGTTTGCACTACCTGCAGGGTCAGCGAACACTGGCAATCCGGTATCTTGACGAGATGGCAACCCTGGCTGGTGGAAATGCAGCCGAGCCTTTTCATCGAAATGAGCCCTGAGTTAGCCCGGGAGAAGGGCATTAAAAGCGGCGATCAGGTCTTCATAAAATCCGCTCGCGGTCAGGTCGAGGCCATAGCAATGGTCACGGCCAGATTAAAACCTTTTCGGATAGACGGAAAAATTGTCCATCAGGTTGCCCTTCCTTGGCATTATGGCTGGATAACTTCCGCAACAAGACCATACAGTGCCAAGGATAAGAAACCAGAATTTTTTACTTACGGAAACGCCGCAAACCGGCTTACTCCGAACATCGGAGACGCCAACACCATGATCCCGGAAAGCAAAGCCTTCATGGTTAATATCTTCAGGAAGGGGGTGGCATAAATGGCTGAAAAAATAAAGCTCATCGACGTCTCGAAATGTACCGGTTGTCGCAGTTGCCAAATTGCCTGCAAACAGTGGAATCAACTGCCGGCGGGGTTGACGATGAACACCGGCACCTATCAGAATCCACCTGACCTTCAGGCAAACACCTGGACACTTGTCCGTTTTCAGGAAATATCAGACAAGGGCGACAGAGTAAAATGGTTATTCCGGAAAGACAGTTGCATGCATTGCACCGACGCCACCTGTGTAAAATTATGTCCGGCAGGCGCCAGAGCGCATCTGGATTATGGGGCCGTGGGCACGGATAATGAAAAGTGCATAGGCTGCCAGTCCTGCGTAGTCGCCTGTCCTTTCGGCAAACCCCGATATGATGAAAAGGCAAACAAAGCGTATAAATGCAATCTTTGTCCCGACAGGGTTCAGAACGGCCTGCCTCCTGCGTGTGTAAAGGCCTGCCCCACGGGTGCGCTTATGTTCGGCGATAAAGAAGAAATGTTGATCCGTGCCTATAAACGTATGCGGGAGTTGGGAAAAAACGCTTCTGTATACGGGGATAAATTTTTAGGAGGCACGCACATAGTTTATGTGTTGGAAGAAAGGGTCGAGTTTTACGATGCCCTGCCCGCCAAGCCCAAGGTGGCATCCAACGTCATTTTCTGGAAGGAACTTGTTAAATCCAGCGGATTGCTTAAGGCAGGCGCCGGATTGGCGGGATCATTCTTCTCCAACCGCAGAAAGTGTGCCGACAATCATAGACTAACCCCCCATGCCCTTGTCGGGCACAACGAAGGATGAAAATCGCCCCCACCCCTCCCTCCCCCGTCGAGGGGGAGGGATACAGTGAGGGGGCATTTTCATATAAAGTCAGGTGGGGTAGTTTCAGGGTTTCTTGATAACTTTCACAAAAAAGGCAAGCAGTCTGATTGCTGGGATAGCTCAGGCTACTTGCCTTTTTGCTTTTCCCCGTCACAATAAATATGTTACATATCCTAAGCAATTAATTGCGAACTGGCATAACCACTGCGTATATGAAAGTCGAAGATCAGGATAAGAATCTTAAAAGAAAGGAGAACATTAACTGGTCTTGAAAGGGACGATTCTGAAAAAATGTACAAGCATCCGAGGATATGATAGCCTTCTGCTTACAGCTAATAAGGAGGAAAATCTATGCGCATGGTCAGGCGGATTCTGCTTTTGCTTCCATTGATGCTTTTGTTCATGGCAACGGCAATTGATGCGGATGCCGAGGAAAACGGCAAATGTATAAAATGTCATTGCAATAGGGCCATAATCACAAAAGGAGACAGTCACGCTTTCATTGATCCGGTGAAATACGCTGTCACTACTCACGCACGTATCGGTTGCGTGTCCTGTCATTACAGGGTAACCAAACGTCATCCCGATGACGGGATCAGACCCTCCCGGGCAACATGCAAGGAATGCCATGCCCCTGTCTTTAAGGAGTATGGCGAAAGTCTTCACGGCGGCAAGGCCGGCTGCGTTGATTGCCATAACCCACATGCGGTAAAACCTCTCCTGTCTGTATCGGGACGGGACATCAATGCTCAATGCGCTAAATGTCACGGCAATTCTAAAATTGTAGCGAGCCACTCCAAATGGCTGCCCCAGGCGGCGCTCCATATTGATGATCTCCCCTGCATAACCTGTCATACAGGCTCGCAAAATTATGTGATAACGCTTTACATTGCGAAAAAAGAAACAACCGTTCCCTTCAGCAGCTTCAATATCGCAAAATTTGAAGATTTGAACAGGCCGCTGTCTCCCGGCGAAAAAATTGAGACGCTGATCGACTATAACGGCGACGGATTGATCTTGCTTAGTGAATTGCAGAAATTCAATAAAAACAGCAAATATAAGAACATGAGTATCTTTGGAACAATGATGCCCGAGGCGATTACCCATAGTTACCAGATCCTAGAAAACCGATGGGATTGCACTTTCTGTCATGTCACAGGGGCTAAAGGACTGCAGACGAGCTATCTTGCCCTTCCCACCAGTGACGGCACGTATAGACGCATTGCCGTTGAAAAGGGCGCCATCCTCGACATACTTTACGGAACGCCGGATTTCTACATGCTGGGCACTACAAGAAGCACTACCTTGAGCATCATCGGTGCCATTATTGCAGCGGGCGGACTGATGGTGCCGATTGTTCACGGTATGATAAGATTACTGACCAGAAAAAAAAGAAAGGATTGATAAAGATGCAACAGGAACCGATATATCTGACACCCACACCGGTACGAATATGGCACTGGTTGAATGCCCTGGGAATCGTCACCCTTTGTATCACGGGCGTACAAATCAGATTCCCTGAATATGTAAATATTTTCGGTACCTACAAGGCGGCAATCAAATTGCATGACACCGCCGGCGTTACAGTGTCCATTTCTTTTTTACTCTGGATATTTTACTACCTTGTCGTGGCCCGTAATCTGGCAAAGCTTTATATTCCCAATCTGGACGATATAAAGAGGGGAATATTCAGGCAGGCGATTTTTTATTTCTTCAACTACTTCCTCGGTGAAACGAATCCCCATACGGCGACACCGGACAACAAGTTCAACGCCATACAGAAAGTGAGTTATCTGGTCATCATGTTCGTGCTCCTGCCTCTCGTCATTATCAGCGGTCTTCTCCTTATGAACGTAGCCCCCCTGCGTGAATGGATCATCATGATCGGAGGAATAAAGTTCATTGTGGGCGCCCACTATATTATTGCCTGTTCCTTCTTTGCCTTCCTCTGTGTCCATATCTATATGGCAACACTGGGGCACACGCCATTTTCTCATTTCAAGCTGATGTGGACGGGCTGGGAAGAAGTTGAGAGCCATTAGCCTCACCACGCCGCACGATTTAAATTGACTGGCTTCCTGCGATTTCTTATAATACAGTAATGGCACGACAGCAGTGCGTATCATTTCACATTAATTCTTCGACCGTCTTTTATTTAGGACAGGTCCTCAAGGAGGTTGTTCATGAAGATTCGTTTTCCCCTATTCATCTTGATAATTGCTTTCTTAATCGCCTCTTTAGCTTATGCAATCAACATCAAAGATATCACATTCAAGGGACGCGATTTCGGCAAGGTAATTTTTGATCATAATCTTCATATCAAACAAGAAGGGATCAAAGATAATTGCAAGACTTGCCATAATGCCATCTTCAATATCAAAAAAAACATCCGCTATACCATGGCGGATATGGAGAAAGGACTATCCTGCGGCGCCTGCCATAATGGAAAACGGGCCTTTGATATCAAGGATTGCAACAAGTGCCACAAAATCCCGGATATTACTATAAAAGTAAAAGAGACAGGTCCTGTCGCTTTCAGTCATAAGAAGCATTCCGGCGCCTATAAATGCGGGAGTTGCCATCCCAAGCTCTACGAAGCAGGTCGCAACAAGCCCGTCGGCATGGCCCAGATGGAAAAGGGCAAATCATGCGGCGCCTGCCATAACGGCAAAGGTACATTTAAGATAGACGATTGCGTGCATTGCCATCCAACCAAAGATGTGGATTTCAAAGTAAAGGATACGGGAGATGTAAAATTCAGCCACGATCTGCATGCGGGAATGTATAAATGCGGCGATTGCCACGAAAAGCTCTATTTCCCTACCTCCAAAAACACAAGAAAGACCATGGTCGAGATGGAGGCGGCAAAATCCTGCGGTGCATGCCACGATGGTAAATCCGCTTTTACAGTAAAAGAAAGTTGCGACAGGTGCCATAAGATGTAGCGTAACGGGAGGGCGTCATGCTTAGATCCTTAACTGCGCGGGCGATCGTGCCGGTCACGATTGCGGTCACCGGTTTTGTTGTTGTCTGTTGTATGCTTCTCTATACCATCATGAAGACGGACATGACAAATGATGCGATAAAATATGAAACCAACCAGGCACATACTATCGTCAAATCGACACATTATGCAATGCTTCACGACGACAGGAAATCCCTGGGCAATATTATTGACAATATAGGAACCCAGGAAGGCGTAGAACATGTACGCATCTTCAACAAAAAGGGACTCATCATGTTTTCCAACAATCACAGCGAGGTGGGGAGGTTTGTAGACAAGAGCACCGCCGGTTGCATCGAGTGCCACAGTCATCCTGCTCCCTCTGCCACTTTGGGTGATATGAAACAGGCGCGCCGCTTTATCAACGAAAAGGGAACAGCGGTCATTGCCATCACTGCCCCGATCTACAACGAAAAAGACTGCTATATTGCGCCCTGTCATGTCCATAAGGCCACGCAGAAAATTCTGGGCACCCTTGATATCGGTCTGTCCGCAACGCCATTGCTGAAAAACCTTTCCGTAATGCGAAGCCGAATGATTATCTTCAGCGTCATGGTGCTCCTGGTCACTATAGGAGGCGTGGCTGCCTTGCTTAGAAGGTATGTTTTCATCCCGATAAAATTGCTTGCGGATTTTACCGATAAGGTAGTTCAGGGCCGGATCGACCAGGAATTCCCTACCTGCAATAGAGAAATAGATAAACTCGCGAAAAATATAAGGAGCATAGCAGAAAAATTGGACGATGCCCGGCGGAAAACAGAGAAATGTAAAGCAGACCCTTAAATCGCCTCAACCCTGTTACGTTATATTGATAAAATTTCCTGCTTAACGTAACAGGGCTAACGTACTATAATACTGATTAAACTGCCCGTTTACCGCGCCCTCTTCAACAAGCCCTTGATACTGAAAGCATCCTCTTCCTTCAGCGGAAATGCTTGATCGAAACCTTTCACATAGGCCGGATAACCATCCATTACCGTATAATGGTCGGTCTGGTAGTTCATGTACATCCAGTTAAACAGACATTTGAATCCTTCCTTATTACCGCCCGGCGCTCCCTGGCCATTAGCCTTCCACAACCGGCCTTTCTGGTCATACTGTTCGCCCCAATAAAGGAGGCAGCTTCCTCCCTGATCCACGGGAACGGCATCCACATAAATTATCCGTTTAGAATACACATAATCCGGATCGTTTAGCATAATTTCCAGCACCCACATGGGCCTTATCTCCCATTCTACCGGGAAGCAAGGGCCATGCTTTTCATAGTCATATGCAGGTTTATTTTCCAATCCTACGTAGGCTCTGGGAACCAGGAAATCCCTATGTTCCAGGACCCTGATCTTCATTCTGGGATCAAGCTTTTGCCTCCACACCTCAAAATCATCCGGCACACAGTCGGTTCCCAGCAGGGGATCGGTAAGGTCAGCCCCGGTAAGACGGCGCACCCTCCGGATCGCAGGGATATAGGCATAACATTCATCTGCCTTGCCCATCTCCCAGTATCTGATCCTTAATTGGATGAATCCCTTAACTTCGTTAGGTTCCAAAATCACAATGGACTCCTTGAAAGAAATACCGCTCTCTGTAAAATCCGGCATATTCCCTAAAGGGTGGATGTCCGCTCTTCCCCGGTACTTGCGGTCAAATAGATCCCAGGTAAATTGTTTCTCATACTGGACATTTTTGAACAGGAGGAACTTGCTAAAGAATAGAAGATCGTCGTGGGCGCTGGAGCGGGAGATAGAGGGATAACAGTTCCAGGCTACCTCTAAAGCAGTCTTTGGTTCAGGGAAAGGAACTCCGGCCGTCCAGTTTAACAGGTCATTGTTAGCTCCTACCCGGGCAGTGCCTGCATACTTCCTGGTAGCCTCCAATTGACCCTTGGTGACCCGGTAATAGGTAGTTTTCACAATGGGCATGGTTACCAGCCCTTCCTTCACCCCCATGCCATACCATTTGACTTTCGAGGGGGGGAGCAGTTTTTGCAACTCCGGCAGATAGGTGTCAAAATTCTCCTTAGTAATTACTATCCCCGGTTTAATGGGCCCCGTATATTTCTGATAAGTGGGGAGCTCCGCCGCCCCCAGAAAAACCGGAAATAAAACCCCCATCAAAAAGGCTATTAAAAAATGCGTTCCTCTTAGTTTAATCATATTTTTTACCTCCTTTCTGTCGAGACGACATAAATTACCTTTCTCAAATGTGACTATGGATTTTTATTAACGATATATACGGGGGAGTAGAAAAGATATTAGACCTTGGTCCAATAGTGATCAGGCCAATGAAGGAATTAGCAATTATTCAAAGCTCTCCCTGCAAGAGTTTCCCCCTTAGCTCAAGGAGTAAAAGATCAAATATTTTTACCAGTTATAAATGATCGAAGTCTGTACACGGTTATCTGTACCGCTGCACTGATTTAGATACCCTGTTTCCCAATAGCTATACTCTAAACCTATGGTTACTGGAGCGATAAGATTAAACATCACATTTCCATAATAGAAGCTGTTTCTATCTCGCATTCCGAAGGTAAGATCGTCGTTCCTCGGATCATCTATGCCTAATCCAACGTTATATTTCCATTTCTTGCTATGCTGATAACCGACCTGCATCCAACCTCCCATAGTCTTGATCGCCGTTTGGGTTGTGGCGTTCACACCCTGGCCAATTCCCCCGAAATAATCATCCAGGTTAGATCCAATAAATATCTCTCCTTTTACCGAGACTCTATCCGAAAGAGGGAGATCAAAATCCCCATTGACGGACCAAGATTTTATCCTTCCCTGTTTTGTTCCCGACCAATCAATCTCCTCTTTTCCATAGTGACCGGATATACCGAACACGGTATCTTTCTTAGTTAAAAGTTTAGTTGTAAGGGCAAGCCTCCCTTGTACGGTGGGAAAGCCTACATCTTCCCCATCATTTTCTCCGCCTATACCTAAATCCTCATTCATCGTTCCATGAGTTCTCGCAATAGCTAACGCCATGCTGAGCTTGCTGAACTCAGCTAAAGGATAAATATTAGTTACCCGCAATTGGGGACGTCGATAACCAATATTACCTCCGGCCCACCCTACCGTATAATTCAAAACATCTGGAACCAAAGGAGAGATTAAATCAAAGGTCTGACCCGCAAGGATGCTGAACCCTCCTTTTTTCATTTCCAAGAATGCATGCCGCAGCAAAGGTTCTGCCTTATTCTCATGCTGCACTGATCCGTCTCCATAGAAATCAATTTCAATTCTCCCCCTTGCTTCCCAATTGGAACTTTCGGGCGCTAAAATATCAAGCCCTATCCGTGTTTGTCTGGCAGTCATATTGAATTCATTATCATCGTTACGAGTAGTTTCAGGCTGGACATACAAAATGAAATTGCCGTAATTTGTTCTGCTGTCGTCATAAACAGCGTCCAATTTTATATAGCCGTAAGGCTTAAAACGGAACCCGCTTAGCACTCGGGTCGCGGCTTCCTCAGCCTTTTTTTCGACTTTTTCCACCTTTCCTTCAATGCTCTTCACTAGCGCCTTATCTTCTTCTCGTGCTCTCTCCTGCCCCTTCAGCAATAGTTTTAGCTCTCCTTCTAATTTATCTATTCTCTCCTGTAGTTTTTCAGTTGCTTGGTCAGCCATAGCCGGCACCCCCAAGAATATGAAACAACACAAACAGATAATCGATAACAAGAATTTTCTTAACATAAAAACCTCCTTTCAGTTACCGTTAATCTTATCAACTTTGCCTTCTACTTTTAGTTAGCAACGGATGTGCCAGGGGCAGGATGACTTTGGCAAAGTGTATCATATTGCATTTACTGATTATTTTTGACAGAAAGGAGTTACTGAGTGTTTGACGATGGTGGAAATGTATATTAAGTTAATACAAATGTATATTAAGTTAATACATGGTTAATGAGGAATAAATTGCAGACGTATATTAAAGATGATAAAGAAGCGCCCGCAGGCGAGGGATAGGATGGACTGGGAAAACTTGTTGTTATATGTGGAAAAACCGAGCCGCTATCTCGGTACGGAGGTGAATGCTTCCCACAAAGGCAGGGAGGCGGAATTCAACTTTGCCCTCGCCTTTCCCGATACTTATGAAGTGGGAATGTCCCACCTTGGCATCCAGATCATCTATAGTATTCTGAACGGTATCCCCAAGGTTTCGGCCGAACGCTGTTTCGCCCCCTGGCCGGACATGGAACAACTTTTACGTAAACATGGCCTGCCGCTGACCTCCTTAGAGTCCCGAAGACCGCTTCATGCCTTTGACATGATCGGCTTTTCCCTACAGTACGAGCTCTCCTACACCAATATACTGAACATGCTGGAATTGGGCGGCATCCCTCTTTTGCGGAAGGAACGCAAGGCGGCGGCGCCGCTGGTAATCGCCGGCGGTCCCTGCGCCTTCAACCCCGCCCCCCTGGAGGCATTTATTGACGTCTTCGTCATCGGGGAGGGGGAGGAGGTCATCAGGGAAATAGCGGTCCAGGCCCTTGATGCAAAGAAAAAAGGATGGGCGCGGGAAGATACCCTGGCCTCCCTGGCGGAAATCGACGGGGTATACGCGCCGGCTGTCCACAGGAATGGAAAAAAGATCAGGAAAAGGGTTGTCCGCGATCTCGATAGCTGTTCTTTACCTCTCAATCCCGTCGTCCCTCTCATGAAGACGATCCATGACCGGATTAGCATTGAAATAGCGAGAGGTTGCACCAGAGGCTGCCGTTTCTGCCAGGCCGGCATGGTCTGGAGACCGTTAAGGGAAAGGAAACAGGAGCTTATAGAAAAAACGGCCGCTTCCTTGCTTTGCGCCACGGGATACGACGAGATATCACTGCTTTCCTTAAGTTCCGGCGATTACAGCCGCATTGAACCGCTTTTAGCCGCGCTTGTAGACCACTACTATGAAAAAAGAGTCTCCCTCGCCCTCCCTTCCCTGAGGGTGGAAACCCTCACCCGCAGCCTCATGGAAAATATACGCCGGGTGCGTAAGACAAGCTTCACCCTTGCTCCGGAAGCAGGAACACAGCGCCTGCGAAACATCATCAACAAGGGGAACACAGAAGCGGAACTTCTGTCAACAACAAGGCAGGTCTTCGAAGCAGGCTGGAAGTCCATCAAACTCTATTTCATGCTTGGCCTGCCCGGGGAAAAGAAAGAAGACTTGGAGGGAATCGCCGAGCTCGCCTACCAGGCGTTGAAGGAAGGAAAACAGCGGGGGCAGATCACCGTGAGCCTTTCCACCCTGATACCGAAAGCTCACACGCCTTTTCAGTGGCAAAGACAGATAAATCTCGAAGAAATCAGGGAAAGGCAGGCCTTCCTGAAAGGCCGCATCCGCAACCGCAATATCAGCTTAAAGTGTCATAGCAGCCGGATGAGCCTTCTT
>DATESZ010000272.1:0-9619 GCA_035283845.1 Syntrophales bacterium
GGCCTCAGGACATTGAGTACCTGGCTGAATTGCAACCCGAAATAGGGACAAGAGACGCCTTGGCGTTCTCGGTTCCGGGCCCCGAGGGTGAGGAGCAGGCCGTTGTGATGGTCCAGTGTTGTGTATTGGACAGGCAGAAAAATGCCGAGCTCGAAGAACGTATACATCGATTGATCCGTGATGAGTTGGGTATTATTTGCAAGGTTATATTGGTGCCGCCAGACAGCCTGCCCCACACCACGTCCGGAAAACCATCTCGCAGTAGTGCACGAAAGGAATATATCAGGCGGACGATACCGTATCAATCCGCAAACCGACAAAAGGAGGGGTATACTGGAGTAATCCCGTCCCCACCATGATCTTTCTGACTTTCTTAAACATGTCTTTATACAGGTAACAAAAGGAAAATACAGAAGATTTTTATGCGTCGATCCATTGCAATCACTGGAGCCACGGGATTCGTGGGCGGCGTGCTGTTGAAACGGCTGGCCTCCATGGATTGGCAGATTAGGGCATTGGTTCGGCCCGCCTCCATGCACAAGCGGCCCAGTCAAGTGGTTTCAGAGTGGGTTACAGGCGATCTTGAAGACATGGAAAGCCTTCAGCGCCTGGTTGCCGGGGTTGATGCGGTTGTGCACTGTGCGGGGGCCGTGCGTGGCGCAGGCATGGTTGATTTTGAACGTATCAACGTAGATGGTGTGGCCCGATTGGTACTGGCCGCACAAGCGCAGCATCCCAAGCCGCGTTTTTTTTTGATATCCTCTCTTGCTGCAAGGGAGATGCACCTTTCCTGTTATGCTTCAAGCAAACGAAAGGGGGAAGAGACGCTGGTCTTGAACGCGGGTCAAATGCCCTGGGTCATTTTCAGGCCCTCTGCTGTTTATGGCCCTGGAGATCGGGAATTCCTCCCGCTTTTTCGATGGATGTGCAGAGGCATAGCGCCGGTTATCGGATCTGCCAAAAGTCGTTTCTCGCTTCTGTACGTGGAGGATCTGGCTGAAGCGATTGTCTGTTGTCTCAAGAGCGGCATGGGGTTGGGCCGCTCCTATGAAATGCATGATGGGCATGCGGGAGGCTATTCGTGGGGAGATGTTATTGACGCCGTTGCCCGCGTGAACGGAAGGACAGTCTGCCGGATAAAGATCCCTGTACCCCTTTTAATGCTGATGGCAACGTTCAATCTAACAACTGCACGGATGTGCGGCCACCAGCCAATGCTGACCCCCGGTAAGGTCAGAGAATTGATCCATCCCAACTGGGTGGGGGATAATACAGCATTGACCAGGGACACGGGTTGGGTACCGCAAGTCGCACTCCATGAAGGCTTGCAGCAAACGTTAAAACAAGACCACGCCACACGCTGCAAGGGGAGTTATTGAAAATAACACCCATGCTCGAAGCGGGCTCAAGGGTGCATGAAAATCCCCCCTTACCCCCCTTTGGTAAAGGGTGCGGGAGGGATTTTTAATATAAACGGGCAGAGGGATAGCATGCAGTCCAATAGAGAGTTGTTTGAGCAAATTCTTGTTATACTGAGACCATTGGCACAAGATGAGTCGGAGATTACAGCGGACACGGACCTGGCGGCTGATTTGTCCATCGATTCCTTGAAGGCCATGGAAGTCTTAGTAATGATAGAAGACCAGTTTGATATTTCGGTCCCCATAAATATACTTTCCGATGTTCGAACGGTCAATGATCTGGTCCTGCAAGTCCAAAAGTTATTGGCAGAGGGTGCTTGATGAGCATTTTCGATAAATTTCAAAAATTGGCTGAAACCCGCCAGGTGCTGGAAAAAAATAGCAGCGAGTTTTTCAATGTGGTTATTGAGGAGGTGGTTTCCCCCACCGAAGTCGTTATAAACGGCCGTAACGTGCTGCTGGCCGGAGGGAACAATTATTTAGGCCTGACTTTTAATGCCGAATGTATCCGCGCGGCATGCCAGGCAATTCAGAAGGATGGCACCGGCACGACTGGTTCGCGGGTGGCCAATGGGACGTTTTCAGGGCACGTGGCTTTAGAACAGGAACTGTCCGAGTTTTTTGGTCGCAGAAAAACTATCATTTTTTCAACTGGTTACATTGCGTGCCTGGCAACGTTGTCCACCCTCGCAGGCCGTGGAGAAGTGATTCTGCTGGACGCTGATTGTCATGCCAGCCTCTATGACGGGTGTCGGATGGGGGGGGCGGATGTGATTCGTTTCCGGCACAATGATGTCCATGATCTGGAAAAACGCCTCCTCAGGCTCGAAAAACGAAAGACCAACATGCTTATCGTTGTGGAAGGCCTTTACAGTATGATGGGGGACAGGGCGCCTTTGGCCGATATCGCCGCTCTTAAGCGCCGTTATGGGGCTTATTTGCTCATCGATGAAGCCCATTCTTTAGGCGTTCTTGGAGAAACGGGTCGCGGATTGGCCGAAGAGGCAGATGTTGAAGACAGCGTTGATTTTATTGTTGGCACATTCAGCAAGAGCCTTGGGGCGACCGGCGGCTTTTGCACCAGCAATCACCCGGAATTTGATCTCCTTCGCTATGGAAGCCGGGCCTATATCTTTACGGCATCATCATCTCCTTCTATCATTGCCTCCACCCGCATGGCCTTGAAGATCTTGCGTTCACAGCCTGAACTGAAACACCGGCTTTGGAAGCATGCCAATCTGCTGTATCAACGGCTAAAAGATTTGGGTTTCAGCCTTGGACCAACCCCAAGCCCCATTATTGCCATCTACTGCGAAGATCCGGGGAAAACCGCTGAAATCTGGAAGGGGCTTTTGGATCGTGGGATATATGTAAATATGGTGTTGCCGCCTGCCACGCCAGACGGGAGGGCATTACTTCGCTGCAGCCTGAGTTCCTCGCACACAAGGGAGCAGGTTGAAAAAATCGGCGATGCCTTTGCTTCCCTTAAGGCAAATCATCTGAACGATAGATAGATTGAGAGATGCGTTTAATCATCACTTTTATTCGGCGCTATCCCGCTCAAAGCGCGGTCACACTTTTAGCCATGCTTTTTGCCGGTATTGCCGATGGCTTTGGCATATCGATGCTGCTGCCCTTGCTGGGCATCGCCATGGATCTTCCCGGCGCTTCGGGAGGAACGTCACCCCATTCCAAATCCGCACTTGAACGCGCCATCACCGGCTTTCTAGAATCCCTGGGGGTTACCCCCACGATAAACCTATTATTGCTTGTCTTCGCCTTTAGCGTTATGTTGAAAGCGGTTCTGGTGCTCCTGGCCAATAAACGGGTCGGGTACATGGTTGCCCGGCTGGCGACCGATCTGCGCCTGGAGCTTATTCGTGCCCTGTTTGCGACTCGCTGGGAGTATTATGTGCGCCAGCCCATCGGTCGATTCACCAATGCGGTTGCCACGGAGGCCAGCCGTTCAGCCGATGCCTATCTCCAGGGAATCAGGGTCATGTCCCTTGTGATGCATGCGGTCGTCTATGGGGTTGTGGCCCTGATGCTGGACTGGAAAGCGACCCTCATCACCTTGATCGCCGGCATAATCATATTGTCTGCCCTCAGGCGCCTTGTCACCAAAGCAAAAAAGGCGGGCAGCCGCCAAACCAGACTTCTCAAATACCTGCTTTCGCTTTTAACCGATACGCTTCAATCCATCAAGCCACTCAAGGCCATGGCCCGGGAAAACATGGCCTATGCCATGGTGCAAACCCAAACGAGAAGCCTTAACAAGGTGTTGCAGAAGCAGGTATTCAGCAAGGAAGCGCTGCAGGCATTACAGGAGCCGTTGCTTATGGTCTTTTTTGCCTTTGGGCTTTACGTGACGCTCGTGCGCTGGCGCCTGCCGCTTGCCAGGGTTTTGCTTATGGCCTATATGCTGACCAAGGTTCTATCGACCCTTCAAAAGGCTCAAAAAGAATATCAGAACCTCGTGATTGCTGAAAGCGCCTACTGGTCCCTGTGGTCCAAGATTGAGGAGGCGCAGGAGGCGCAGGAATTAGCTACTGGAACGATTCCGCCCTCTTTCTCCCATTCAATTCGCCTTGAAGGGGTCTGTTTCTCCTATGAGGAGCGTTTCGTTCTGAAAAACGCCTCATTATGCTTTCCAAAAGGGTCTTTTTCAGCGATCACAGGGGCCTCCGGCATAGGAAAGACGACTATTGTAGATTTGGTCACCGGTCTTTTGACCCCGCAGGAAGGCGCGGTATGGATCGATGATCTCCCCTTGACCAAGGTAGACCTGCGGGCCTGGCGCAGCATGATTGGATATGTACCCCAGGAAACACTGCTTCTGCATGACACGGTGCTTGTCAATGTGACCCTGGGCGCCCCTGAACTCACGGAACAAGATGTGGAGCGCGCCCTCCGTGATGCGGGGGCCTGGGATTTTGTCACGGAAATGCCTGAAGGGATCTATACGGTTGTGGGCGAAAGGGGGCTGCGTCTATCAGGCGGTCAGCGGCAGCGGATTACCATCGCTCGGGCACTGGTGCACAAACCGCAACTCTTGGTCCTCGATGAGGCAACCAGTGCGCTGGATCCTGTCAGTGAGGCGGATATCTGCAGAACTTTGCGTGAGCTGAAAGGAAAACTTACGATCCTGGCGATTACACATCAAAAGGCCTTGTTCAATGCGGCGGACAGGGTGTTCCGACTGAACAACTGGGAGGTCCAGCTTGTGGAAAACCTCCCTGGGCAGGGGCAACCGGTGGCAACGCCGGCTTGAAAAAGAAAGAGGTTTTTTAGTGTCATGTTGCGAGTGGGATTTCTTTTTAATCATTATTTCCCTCACCAGGTGCCTCATGCGGCGCCCTATGCATTTGAACTGTCCAGGCGCTATCGGGATATTGAGGTCATTGTTGCCTGCTCATCCCGGCAGGAGATGGATCTTGTTGAGACCATAGGAGCGCTTTATCCGGGATATTGCTGTAAGTTCCAGATGTTGATGGCTCCCTGGTTTTGCAGAATAGTCGACCCGATTGCATCCAGGTGGAATTTCATACGCAAAAGAATCATCCTGCGCCATAACCTCCGTTTTTTTAGAGGATTGGATGCCCTCGTATCGCCGGAGCGCACCTGTATAGACTTGCGCAAGAAATGCGAATTAAAGGATCTGATCATGATCCACACCCGTCATGGAGCGGGGGATAGAGAAGGAGGTTTCGATGACCGTTCCTTGGCCTTCGATTTTACTCTTTTGTCGGGTCGAAAGTATGCGGAGCGGCTCACGGCCATGGGATTCTTACCGGAGGACCGCTTCGCTGTTGTAGGCTATCCAAAATTCGAGGTCGTCCGGGGCCTGAAGCGGAAGATTCCACGACTGTTTAACAATGACAACCCCATCGTGGTATATAATCCCCATTTCGATCAGTCGGAATCCTCCTGGAGTACCATGGGGTTGCAGGTTCTTGAATATTTTTTCGATAACAGGGAGGCCAACCTGATTTTTGCGCCCCACGTGGTGCTTTTTAAAAGGAACAGGCGCCATGGCGCATCCCTGCCCCGGAAATACCGCCTGGCGCCAAATATTCATATTGATAAGGGCAGCAGCGCTTCAGTAGATATGACCTATATGCTGGCAGCCGATATCTATCTCGGTGACGTGAGCAGTCAGGTCTATGAATTTTTGCTGGACACCCGACCCTGTATCTTTCTTAATGGCCATAAGGTCGCCTGGCAGGGTGATCCTTCCTATTATCATTGGACATTGGGGCCGGTGGTGGAAAACGTTGAGCCAGAGCTCATTCAGGCGCTTAAGCAGGCATTTACCAGTCACCATCAGTACATAAAAAGGCAGCAGGAGGCCTTTGCTTACACTTTTTATAGCGAGCCTGAAACAACGGCGGCCGAAAGGGGAGCCAAGGCTATCGCAGACTTCCTTCACCTGAAAAGGGGGCGTTTTTCCCATTCCCCGAGTAAGACAATTATCTGAGGTTGTTTATGAAAGTAATCATTTTAAGTGCAGGGCAGGGAAAGCGATTGTTGCCGCTTACGGCCGAGATCCCGAAATGCCTCTTGCCGATTCAAGGAAAGAAATTGATTGAATGGCAGATTGATGCAATGCACCAGTGCGGGATTGATAAGATCACGGTCGTAACAGGGTATCGTGCGGAAAAAGTCGATGAGGTTCTTGAGCGATCTTATGGGCCTGGACGGATAAAAACCTTTTACAATTCGGCCTATGCAATCACAGATAACCTGGTGAGCTGCTGGGCGGCGCGCCATGAAATGAACGAGGATTTTATCCTCTTAAACGGTGACACCCTGTTTGAGACCGCCGTGCTGAAGCGCCTTTTAGAATCGTCTGATCGTCCGGCAACGGTTGTTGTGAATCATAAAAACATGTATGACGTCGATGACATGAAGGTGGAAATGGAGGGTCGCAGGCTTGTCAGAATCGGGAAAAACATCGCGCATGACAGGGCTCAAGGAGAGTCCATCGGCATGATTTTGTTTCGTGGCGAGGGCCCCATGCTATTCCGCAGCGCCTTGAAAAAGGCACTAAATGACCCAGAGGCCGGCAGGAAATGGTACCTGTCTGTCATTGATGAAATGGCCCAGGTCATGCCGGTGTGGACATGTTCCATCACCGGATTGAAGTGGTGCGAGGTGGATTACCCTGCCGACCTCAAACAGGCGGAGGGAGTCGTTTCCGACTGTACCTTATAAGGGATGGAACGTGATTATTGATCGTTACATCATGCGTGAAATATCCAGGCCCGCTGTGACGATATGTACCGCGCTCATGTGCATTTTCGGATGCTATATCGCCGCGCGGTACTTGGAGGATTCGGTCCAGGGTCAACTGCCAGGGTCCACGGTCATCCTTCTGGTCCTGCTCAGAATCGCTATTGCCCTGGAAATACTGTTGCCCACGACCCTGTATTTGTCGGTGATGATTGCCTTTGGCCGCCTTTACAGGGATGCTGAAATGACCGGCATGTTCGCCTGCGGCATACGCATGGCCCGTGTGCTGAGACCTGTTGTCTTTGTAGCCGTAACGGCTGGTTTGATTGTGGCCTGTTTTTCTCTGTACATTCGACCTTGGGCATGGAATCAGTTCTTTGTGTTGAAGGCCCGGGCCGCGGTCAATTTTGATATGACACGAATGAAAGGCGGGAATTTTTATGAAATCGAGGATGGCAAAACGGTCATTTTTGCCGATACCGTTGATAACCGCGAAAATCAAGCCAAGAATGTATTTATGCAAATCAAACACCATGGTAAAATGCAAATTATTTATGCTAAGGTAGCCAACCAGTCCCCGCAGGATGCGACCACAGAGCCTGTTCTGATACTTCAAGACGGCCGCTTGTATGAGTTTTCCGATGCCGAAAAGGCATGTGAAATCTTACAGTTCGGGACTTTGACAATGCCCTTGGCGCTCAAAGATGTGATGCCATTGGAACAAAAGGTGAAGGCCGCTTCAGCCGAACGGCTGATGCACTCGGATAATCCAGAAGAAATCGCAGAGTTACAGTGGAGGCTCAATGCACCCTTTTCAACCATCCTGCTCGCCCTTCTTGGCGTACCGTTGAGCAGATCCTCTCCTCGGCAGGGGAAATACGCCAAAGTGCCTCTGGGGATTTTAGTTTTTGCCTTGTATTACAACCTGAGCGCAATCATCAAGAAATGGGTCGGACAGGGTGTTTTGGGCAGCATACCCGGAATCTGGTGGACACAGGTGCTTTTGGCTGGCTTACTGCTGGTGCTTTTGTGGCAGCCGCCCTCGCCATTTCGCCGGCGCAGCCAATAAATACCGTGGCGGCATCTGGCACAATTCATTTACTTATCAGAAAAATATATTTTGTCACAGGCGCCCGCTCGCACCGAGAGGCGAGCCCATTGACGCCAGCATATCCATTATGCAGTTACAAAGCATGATGTCTTCATTTGAGTCTATTTGTATGAAGCTTAGATCAGCCATCTCATACACAACAATCTTTCCGCCAAGCCGGTTGCTCAGTTCTTTCAATATAGACGTTTTAAACACAAAGATGGAGCCGTTCTCCTGAACATGGTGAGGGAAATCCTGTTCCCTCCATCTATGCCTGAAATCATAATTGATAGGAGATACCTCTCCATTGCGCACCTGCCAGATGTATTTATTGAATCGGCACGCAGAAAAAAGCGAATCAGCATTATTTTCCAGCAATACAGTAATGGCATTGTCGATGTCTCTTTCCTTTCTAATCGGAGAGGTACATTGCAGAAAAACCAAGATATCGGGCTCATATTTTTCCTTCTCTGCGAGCCAGTCCACGACATGTAACAATGCTGCCTCGGAAGACGCAATATCCCCTGATAATTCCGGAGGGCGTTTGATAACTTCGGCACCATAATGTATTGCAACATCAGATATTTCATTGTCGTCTGTGGAAACGATTATTCTGCTGACCAGCCTGCTGTGCTTTGCATGTTCAATGGTATGCGCAATCAGGGGCTTTCCCCTCAAGGGCAGCAAGTTCTTACGGGGCACTCTTTTCGAGCCCCCTCGAGCAGGTATGACAGCTATAATCTGTTTTCCCACACTAACTACCATGATACTCTTCTTAACTTGCTAATAATCGGCGCCTCGGAGTCGTAAATCTTTATATACCCGTCCCCCATCGCCACCTCTACATTCCTGATATCACGAACCAGCCTCATGAAGCCTTGGGGCTCTATAGATGCCGCTTGATCACTCCCCCACATGGCGCGATCCAAAGTAATATGCCTCTCTATTGCACAAGCTCCTAAGGAAACAGCAGCAAGGGAGGTAGACAATCCCACTTCGTGTCCAGAGTAGCCGATAGGAATTTCGGGAAATTTTTCCTTTAGTGTTATAATCCCCTTGAGATTCAATTCCTCAACTTTGCAGGGGTAGGTAGAGGTGCAATGAAGAACTATCAAGTCATCTTTTCCGAGCACTTCAATAGCATGTTCAATGACAGGCAGGTCGGCCATGCCTGTCGAAAGGATAAGCGGCTTCCCGCATTTTCTATGATATTTGAGCAAGTTGTCGTCCGTTGAACTCGCTGAAGCTATCTTGTAACATGGAGGGTTGAATTTTTCTATGAAATCAACTGCGCCCTCGTCCCAGCACGAAGCAAACCATGCAATACCTTTTTCCCTGCAATGTTTGTCAAGGGCTGTATATTGATCATGAATAAACTCAAGTCCGCGTTTTAAATCGCCATTAGTAGGCCCAAATGGGTTCTCTCTCGGTTTTGCCAATTCTTCCGGTGTGTACACAACTTCGATAGTGCGCTTTTGAAACTTTACGGCATCGCAGCCCGCCAGCACGGCTGCGTCAATTAGTTTCTTGGCGATGTTAATGTCGCCATTGTGGTTGATCCCAATCTCGGCAATGATATAAACAGGATAACCATCGCCAACAGGATGTCCGCCGATTTCAATCATTCCTGGAATCATTCTTGGAATTGTTCTTCACCTCCGAAAGTAAACATGCCTGTATGCTTGAACGTCATTTTTTCTACTCGCTGATCCTGAATATATGCTTAGATACCTCTGTGACCTTGATATTTTCAAAGCGATTAAGCTGTCTTCCCATGCATGAGATCTTTTTCATGATTTCCGGCACAGAAATATCTGGAAAGCGGTGGGCATGGTAGGATAGATTATTTCGATGCCCAGGCCGGTGCATGTTGATA